>JADZCW010000069.1 GCA_020851395.1 Phycisphaeraceae bacterium | reverse complement strand
TAGGCCGCCCAGGTCTGGGTGCTGAGCTTGTCCATCACCGGCTCGATGACGTTGTAGGGGATGCACAGGCTCATCGTGCCGGCCCGCCCGCCCATCTTGATCTCGAAGCCCACGACCACCACCGGCTCATTCGGCTGGACGATCTGCACAAGCTGGGGGTTGGACTCGGTCTCGATGAGCTTGAACTGGATCGGGGCGACACTCGCCCAGGCCTCGCCGAGCGTGGTCATGGCCCGGGCCAGGATCTTGCTGACCAGGCGTTGCTCGATGGCCGTAAGCGGCCGCTGCGGGATGAACAGGTCTGCGTTGGACCCGCCCAGCAGGCGGTCGATCACCGGGTAGATGATCAGCGGGCTGATCTCCAGGCACACCGACCCCTCGAGCGGCTCGGCTGACAGCAGCGTGAAGCAGGTGGGGTTCGGCAGCGAGTGGGTGAACTCCGAGAAGGTCATCTGCTCGATGTCCGCCACCACGACCTCGACGATCGTCCGCAGGAAACCTGACAGGGCCGCGCCGAAGTTTCGGCTGAATCCCTCGTGCAGGTTCTCCAGGGCCCGCATCTGGTCTTTGGAAACGCGCTCGGGTCGTTTAAAGTCATAGGGCCGGACCTCGACTTCCTCCGAGGGCCGACGACGTTTGCGGGAGAAGATCGACGTCTGCTCCTCGACGACGGCCGTGTCGACTTCGCCCGAGTCCACCGCGGCTAACAGGGCGTCAACTTCGGATTGGTCGAGGACTTCTGCCATGGTCCGTCCGCTGACTCGATCTCTCGGGCGTTTCGGAACGTAGGATTGGCCGTCGCGACAGTGAGGCGCAAGGGCATGGGGGTTATCGGATGAATCTCCTTGCCCGGATGAGAAAAACACGGACCACGCATCGCGCTAGCTGGTCTGATTGAAGAGGTTACGGATGAATGAACACCGTGGCAGTCTGGGCCCTTCGCGTCGCGCGGTATGGCTGATGGTCTGGGGTCTGCTGTTGGTGCTGACCGGGCGGCTCACCTGGGCCCAGTTCGATCTGCCGGGCATGCAGCCCACGCCATCGGCCGCCCCGCTCTTATCCGAGCTGGTCTGGTCCGGGGCCATGACTCACGCGGACGACCGGCGCGTGCTGGCGGTGGTGATCGACATTCAGCGCGGCTACCACGTCAACCCCGACGCCGACCAACTGCCCGCCGACCTGGACTGGCTGATCCCCACGCAGATCACGGCCACGGTCGAGCAACCCGGGCTGACCCTCGGACCCGTGCAGTACCCCCCCGCCGCGACGGTGACGGTCAATTACACCGGCACGCCCAGCGACCTGCCCGTGTTCGAGGGGCGAGCGGTGGCCTACGTGCCGGTGACGATCGGCCCACAGACCGCCGTGGGCGAGCACCTGGTCAAGGTCGAGATCCGCTACCAGGCGTGCACGAACACCTCCTGCCTGCCGCCGCGCACGGTGACGCTGACGACGTCGCTGCAAGTCGTCCCGCCGGAGAACTCCGCGGCCAGGGAGGAACGCGACCAGACGTTCGCCGGCTTCGATGATTCGAGATGGAACACTCCCGCCGGCGTGACGACGGTGCCATCGACCAAGGCCGGCCCGAGCTTCGATGTCTTCGGCTGGCGGCTGGAGCTGGCGTCCGGGGGTTCCGGGGGGTGGGGGTTCTATCCCCTGCTGCTGCTGCTGGCGGCGCTTGGCGGGATGCTCTTAAATTTCACGCCCTGCGTCCTGCCGGTGATCCCCATCAAGATGCTCAGCCTCACCCGCTCAGCCGCGAGCCGGGGACGAGCGGCGGCCCTGGGCGTGGCGCTCTTCGCGGGGGTCATCCTCTTCTGGCTCGGTTTAGGCGTGGCCATCGCCGTCTCCGCCGCCCTGGCGGCCAAAGGGTTCACCGGCGGGATCGGCTCGACCAATCAACTCTTCCAGTACCCCTGGTTCACGATCACCGTCGGCCTGGTCATCGCGGTGATGTCGGTGGCGATGTGCGGCCTGTTCGCCATCCCCCTGCCGCGATGGATCTTCCGGATCGAGGCCCACCACGACACGATCCCGGGGAGCCTGGGCTTCGGCGTGATGACGGCCGTGCTCTCGACGCCCTGCACCGCCCCCCTGATGGGCGCGGCCGCGGCCTGGGCGGCCGGGCAGAGCGCCATCATCACACTCGCGACTTTCGCCGCCATCGGCCTGGGCATGGGTATCCCATACCTCGTGCTGTCGATCTGGCCGCGACTCGTGAGCTGGCTCCCCAAGGCCGGCCCGGCCAGCGAACTGCTCAAGCAGGTGATGGGCCTGTGCATGCTCGCCGCCGCGGCGTTCTTCATCGGCACCGGCGTCAGCGGCCTTTTGGCCACGCCGATCGCCCCGCCGACCAAGGCCTACTGGTGGTTCGTCTTCGGCCTCGTCGCCCTGGCCGGTCTGTGGCTGAGCTTCCGCACGCTCAAGATTGCCACCGGCGGCCGACGGATCGTGTTCGTGATCCTGGGCCTGCTTGCGGCTGCCGGCTCGGTCTATGGCGCAATCCGGGCAACAGAGAAGCCGCCGATTGAGTGGGTCTACTACACCCCCGAGAGTTTTGAACACGCTCAACAGTCCGGGAAGGTGATCGTGCTCGAGTTCACCGCCGAGTGGTGCCTGAACTGCAAGGTGCTCGAGCACACCACGCTGAACAATCCCAAGGTCATCGAGGCCTTCAAACTTCCGGGGGTCGTCCCGATGAAGGTGGACCTGACAGGCAACAACCCCGACGGCAACGCCAAGCTCCAATCGGTCGGACGCGTGGCCATCCCCGCCCTGGTGATCCTCGCCCCCGATGGCAAGCAGGTCTTCAACGGCGACTTCTACACGCCCGAGCAGGTGCTCGAGGCGTTACGGGCGGCGTCTGAATAGACCGAGGCGTGAACCTTTCGCTGCTCGGGATTACGATGCCCACATGGACATCCAAGCCAAACTCGCGTCGATGAACCTCTCCCTGCCGGACGCGCCCAAGCCCGTGGCGGCCTACGTGCCGTCCGTGCGCGTGGGCGATCTGGTGGTGCTCAGCGGCCAGTTGCCGTTCGCCTCGGGCAAGCTCCTGTGCACGGGCCGCGTTCCAAGCCAGGTGAGCGTCGAGCAGGCGGTGCAGGCGGCCAGACAATGTGCCCTCAACGCCCTGGCCGTGCTCGGGGCGGAGGTCGACGGCGACTGGAACCGCGTAGTCCGGATCGTCCGACTGGGCGTGTTCGTCGCCTGCGACAACGATTTCGCCGAGCAGCCGAAGGTCGCCAACGGCGCCAGCGAACTGATGGTCGCGCTCTTCGGCGACGCCGGCAGACACGCCCGCGCCGCTGTCGGGACCAACGCCCTTCCGCTGGGCGCCCCGGTTGAGCTCGAACTGACCGCCCAGGTGCATTAGGCCCACGAGCCGTCCCCCCCAACCAGCCGTGAGCCCCCCGAGACCCCTTCCGCCACCCCCCTACTTGGCGGAAACCCGAGCCGGCAGATAGATTTGCTTGACGACCGGCCGACTTCTAGCGACACTTCTATCCACGGATGAGTGCCGCGTGGAACCCCGCCCTGGCGGCTGGGCCCTGAGGTCTGGGACGACCGCCCCTGCGACCAAAGGGTAACCCCTCATCCTCAAAGGAGTTTTGACGCATGGCCCTGCGTTCACGAGCCGGCACGCCCGGCATCATGGTGGCTCTGGTGCTCTTTGGGGCGTTGTTCGTCATCACCCTGGTTCTGTCGATCGTCTTCGTCGTCCAGGCCAGCGGCGCCAAGACCCGCCTGGCCGAGGCCCAGCGCAACCTCGCGCAGCTCGCATCCCGCGACGACCTGGACAACCCCATCGTCGCCGCGCTGCAGTCCGATCGTGGCGGCACGGTTGTGGGCAAGCTGCTCGATCAGCAGTCCTGGGCCATGGGCAAGATCACCGGCCAGCCCGACGCCAGCTACGACGTGACCCTCGCCGCCCTGGAGAAGGCCGGCGTGCAGGAGAATCAGGCCCTGCTGCCGCTGCTGGCCACAGCCCAAGAGCGCACACAGGCCGCCGAGGCCCAGGCCAAGTCGCTGCAGAACCAGATCACCCTCCTGGCCCAGAGCGTCGAGCAATACCAGGCCGCCAAGCAGCAGGCCGCGGCAACCTTCGAGAAGGGCGCCCAAACGATCGAGGGCAACTACCAGCAGCAGGTCGCCTCCTTCGACCAGTTCCGCAAGCAGGTCGGCGACCAGCAGGTCAACCTCGCGACGATGATCGACCAGGTCCAGCGGCAGAGCCAGGCCTCGAACCTCGAGCTCCGCCAGCGCAACGACCAGCTCGCGGCCGAGAACGCCGCCCTGCGCCAGCGGGTGCAGGACCTCACGCCCGCGCGCTCGAGCGAGGGCCAGGCCATCGATCCCTCCCTCCTGCCCGACGGCAATATCGTGACGATCGACCCTCGAGGCAAGTGGGTCTACATCGACATCGGCCGGCGCCAGCACGTGGTCATCGGCATGACCTTCGAGGTCTTCGAGAACATCGCCACCGTCGACGACGCCGGCCAGCTCCGCGGCAAGGCCACCCTCCAGGTCGTCAACATCCTCGAGGACTCCTCGCAGTGCCTGGTCGTCCGCACCTCGCCGAACAAGGCCCTGCGCGAGGGCGATATCATCGCCAATCTCGTCTACAGCCCGCAGGCCAAGTTCAACTTCTACGTCTACGGCCAGTTCAACATCAACAACACCGGCGAGCCCTCCGACGAGGACCGCCAGCGCATCGAGCGGATGATCACCCAGTGGGGCGGGAACATCCAGACCGAGCTGACGTACGACACCGACTTCCTGGTCCTGGGCAAGCAGCCGCCGGCGCCGATCCCGCTGGCGGACATCATCGACCCGGTGCTCATCGCCGAGGAGACGCGCAAGCGTCAGGTCTACGACCGCTACGTCGAGCTCGTCGACCGGGCCAGGAGCCTGTCGATCCCTGTGCTGAACCAGAACCGGTTCCTGACGCTCGTGGGCTACTTCGAGCGGTGAGCCATCCCCCCGCCGGCGGCGGTGATTCAGGGCGTTGCGCCGCGGGATATTGTGTGTTTTTTCTTGACCTTCGTGGGGCACAGAGCGAAGATTCAACGGCCGAGGATTGCAGCAAGGAGCGTGGGCGTCCATGGGTGAGCCTGAAACTGAATTGCGTCTGAAGGATCGCAAGATCCTGGTCGTCGATGACGACCCGGAGGTGCTGGCGGCGATCGATCAAGCCCTGCAGTCCGAGGGCGCGCTGACCCAGACCTGCATGGACGGTAACACGGCCGTGCGCATCTGCGTGGAGGACCCGCCGGAGCTGGTCGTGCTCGACGTGATGCTGCCCAAGCGCAGCGGGTTCCTGGTGCTCGAGAAGATCCGACAGATGACCCAGCCTCCCCGCGTGATCATGGTCACGGCCAACGAGGGCCGGCGGCACCAGCAGTTCGCCGAGGCCCTGGGCGTCGACGGTTACCTGCTCAAGCCCGTCCGGCTCGAGCGGCTGATCACCATGGCCCGCGACCTGCTCAACCCCGCGCCGCGGTCCAAGGCCTGACCCTCAACCACCACGCCGGGCGCCCGAACGTCGCAGCGGCCGATTCCCGCCCGCTCGACCCGCCCCGGACAGGACGCACCGTCACGGGAGCACGGATGGATGCCAGGAGCGCAACAAGCCCGGGGCGTCGGCGGCCGGCCATGGCCCTGTCGATGCTGACGGCGCTGCTGGCCGCGTGGCTGAGCATCGACGCGATCGCCCGCCAGGCGACGATCACGACCCACGACGGCCGGGTCCTCGAGGGCGAGGTCATCGCCCAGGACGACCAGCAGGTCACCCTCCGCATCGCCGGCCTGGACACCTCCATCGCCCGCGCGGACATCAGCCAGATCACCTTCATCGCCTCGCTCGAGGAGCAGTACCACCAGCGCCGCAGCGAACTGACCGACGACGACCTGGCCGGGCGCTACCGCCTGGCCCTGTGGCTGTTCGACAACAAGCTCTACGACCAGGCCGAGCACGAGCTCGACGCGCTCAAGGAGCGGACGACCAGCGAGCCCGAGCCCGACGCGGACCTGCTCCGCCGGATCGACATCCTCGGCACCGCCCTGGAGAAACGCCTCAAGCTCCTGCGCCAGGCCGAAGAGGCCGCCCAGCAGGAGCGGGCCGCGCTCGAGGCCCAGGCCTCCGAGCAGAGCGAGCCCGCCGACCAGCGGCTGACCCCGACGCAGGTCAATCGCATCCGCATCTACGAGGTCGACCTCACGCAACACCCCCGCGTCCGCGTGCCTCGCGACGTGCTCGACGACCTCCTGGTCCGCTACGCGGACCAGGACATCGTCCCCAAGGGACGGCAGAACCAGGCCAGGTTCCTCGCCAGCCCCGGCTGGATGCAGCTGGACCTGATCTTCCGCCTCCAGGCCCGCGAGTATTACGATCGCGTCGAAATCGTCGACGATCCCCCGCCGCTGCGGACCTTCCGCACCGACGTGCACCAGCGGTACGTCCTGAACTACTGCGGATCGAACAACTGCCACGGCGGGACCGAGCCCGTCGGCGGCCTGCACATCCTGCGCGTCTATCCCAACCGGGTCGATACCGTCTACACCAACTTCTTCCGCCTCCAGTCGCTGCACACCGACAACTGGGAGATGCTCGACCGGGCCAAACCCGAACGCTCGGTCCTGCTGCAGTTCGGCCTGCCGCGGGCCAGCGCGCTGTTCCCGCACCCGGACGTCAAGGGCTGGCGGCCGCTGTTCGCCACCACGCACGATCCACTCTTCCAGATGATGCTGACCTGGCTGCGCAGCGGGCTGGTGCATCCGACCCCCGACTACCGAATCCCCCTCGCCGCCGCCGGCCTGTCCGAGCCGCAGACCCAGCCCGCCACGACCGAGCCCGCCGGCCCGTGACGCCCCGCCTCTTCCGCCGCCGGCCGACCGGCCCGACGACCGCGTGATCCCCCCTCCGGGGGCGGATCGAACCGAATCCCGACACCCGCCCGCCCGCTTTCCAGCGACGGCGGCTTGAGCTATGTTAACCCGACCCACTGGCCCGTTTTCCATGCCCGTGAAGATGAGGAACCGCACGATGCGCAGGCTGATCGTTGTGTTGATCGCGTCGGTTGTCTGGACCGCCCTGTCGGCCGGCTGCGGCCGATCCGACGCCGCGGAGCAGACCCGTGTCCACGAAGCCGTCGTCCAGGCCACCGCCGTGCTCGACCGCGGCCTGGAGGGTTTCGTCTGGCCCGGCCCGGACGGCGCCGACACCCAGACCCTCGCCGCCTACCAGGGCGAGCAGTATCTCAAGGCCATCGGCATCCTCGAACCCGTGGCCAACCAGGGCAGCCCCGTCCAGCGGTCGACCGTCAACGGCCTGCTGGCGGACCTCTACGCCGTGACGGCCGGCCGCACCAGCACCCAGGCTGATCTCGCCTGGGCGGGCCTCTCGACGCGGACCGGCTCGCTGGCGACCTATCTCGACGCCCTGCTCCAGGCCCACACCCAGGCCGGGCAGTTCAGCAAGGATGAGTCCGCCCTGCAGTCGAGCCTGCTGACCATCAGCCGGCAGGTCCGCGATGAGCTCGAGGGCATCAAGGCCAAGGCCGCAGAGTTCCAGGCCAAGGTCGACCAGAACCTCCAGCAGGTCCAGAAACTCGCCTCCGAGCGCGACACCCACGCCGCCGAGGCCCAGAAGCTCAGCCAGGAGGCCTTCGTCGACTCGACCCAGCAGCACTTCGACACCGAGGCCAAGGCCATCGACGCCCAGCGCGCCGCCGACGCCGCCGCCAACCAGATCGAACGCCTCGACGCCCAGCGGGCCGTGCTCGAGTCCGAGCTGAACATCCTCAAGAACCAGGTGGCCAGCCTCACCAAGCTCGCCGACGCCGTCGACGCCGAGCGGACAAGCTCGACCCAGCGCGACCAGCAGTCCGTGGCCAAGAAGGACCAGGCCCTGACCCAGCAGAGCGCCGCCCTCAAGGAGCTCGCGGACCAATTCCGTCAGGTGACCGCCGACTTTGACGCCAACGTCGCCTCGCTCCTGAACAAGGCCGACGAACAGGCTGAGCGGGCCGTCACCCTGGCCACGGCCGCGACGCGCGGCGGCGTCAACGGCGCCGGCCGTGAGCAGGCCGAACTCGCCCTGCTCTCCGCCCGTCTGGCCCAGGCCCGCGCCACGGCCCAGCACGTCATGATCGTGGGCAACTTCGGCCGGATGCTGGGCCTGATCGCCCAGAACGCCAAGACCCTCGCCGCCGACCAGGGCCAGTTCCTCGTCGAGACCGCCGACCGCTTCGCCAGCCGGCAGAAAGAACTGATCACCAAGGCCGAGACGGACCTGACCGACGCCGTCACCCTGGCCAAGGAACTCGCCCAGGATCCCACATCGCAGACCGGCAAGATGGCCATGAGCCAGCACGCCCTGATCGCCGAGTGCGCTGGCCGCATCGCCAAGGCCGCTCTGGCCGAGCCGTCACAGACGCTCAAGGACCTCGCCGCCCCGCCGACCGCACCGGCTCCGGAAGCCGAAACCCCCGCCGCGGAAGAAACCCCGGCGGAGGAAGCCCCGGCCACGCCGGAAACCGCCGAGCCCGCACCGGCCCCGGATACTCCCGGGCAGGCTCCGGCCGATGCTGAGCCACCCGCCCCGGAATCCGACCAAACGCCCGCCGGCGGCTGAGACTGGCTCGCTCTGCAACTCCGGTAGGCATAGGATGAGCCGGCATGTCACGCCCGCCCGGACCATTCTCGATCGAAAGGGCCGTTCTCGCCGTGGAGAAGGTTCGCCAGCGTCTGCTCCGTGCCTCGGCCGCGCTGCGAGCCGCGGGCGTGCCCTACGCCATCGCCGGCGGCAACGCCGTGGCTCTGTGGGTCTCGCGCATCGACGAGGCCGCCGTCCGCAACACGCAGGATGTCGACGTGTTGATCCGCCGCGAGGACTTCCCAGCCGCCAAGGCCGCCCTCGAGTCGGCCGGTTTCAT
>JADZCW010000068.1 GCA_020851395.1 Phycisphaeraceae bacterium | reverse complement strand
GACCCCGGCTGGCTCCTCGCCGGCGGCGACGAAGACCCCCTGGCCACCACCATGCTCACCGGCGGATGGGACGGCCCACGCGTCCTGCCACCGACCGACCTGCCCTGGTCCGTCTGGCGACCCACACTCCTGCTCTGGGGCTCCCTCGCCCTGCTCGTCTTCCTCTCCGGCATCCTCCTGGCCACCGTCGTCCACCCCCAGTGGGCCCGACACGAGCTCCTCCCTTACCCCCTCGCCCGCTTCGTCGGCGAGCTCACCGCCCGCGCCCCGGGATCCTCCGTCCCCATCGTCCTGCGCTCCAAGCTCTTCTGGCTCGCCGTCGGATTCGTCCTCTTCGTCCACGCCCTCAACGGCCTCAATGCCTGGCAGATCCCCTTCATCGTCTTCCCACGCAATTTCCCCGCCTTCCTCAACGCACGCGTCCTCCTCCCCGACGCCGTCGCCGTCAACGCCCCCATGGCCTGGGCCGTCTTCATCCCCCAGCTCTTCTTCGCCGTCATCGGCCTGTCCTTCTTCCTCCGCACCGAAGTCTCCCTTTCCCTCGGACTCGTCGGCGCCGCCTACCTCGCCATGGCCTCCTTCATGTACGCCAACGGACAAGCCGTCGAGTACAACGTCGCCGGCGCCGGAAACTCCAACCTCGTCGTCTTCGGCGCCTGGTTCGCCGGCGCCGTCGTCGTCCTCTACGTCGGCCGCGGCTACTACGCCGCCGTCCTGCGCGGCATGCTCGGGCTCCCCCGCGCCGCCGAGACCCCGCCCACCGTCATCTGGGCCGCGCGAGGCCTCCTCCTCTGCGCCATCCTCGCCACCGGCCTGCTCGTCCAGGCCGGCCTCGACTGGATCATCGCCGTCCCACTCGTCCTCCTGGTCCTCATGGTCCTCATGATGATCGCCCGCATCAACGCCGAGACCGGCGCCTTCCTCCTCCTCCCCGAGTGGTACCCCGCCGCCATCCTCCTCGCCGTCGCCGGCGACGCCGCCCTCGGACCCACCGGATACCTCCTCGCCGGCATGGTCAGCGCCATCCTCGTCGGCGAGCCCACCGAGGCCGTCACCGCCATGACCGCCAACGGCCTGCGCATGATCGACCGCGCCGCCGAGACCGACGACGCCGACTCCCCCATCCCCCACCCCGCGCCACCGCCCACCCGACTCCCCCGCACACCCCTGGCCATGCTCGCCGCCGCCGCCATCGCCTTCGCCGTCCTGCTCATCGTCGTCCTGACCATCCAGTACAACCAGGGCCTCAACCTCGACGACAAGTGGGCCACCAACGTCTTCCCCTCACGCGTCCCCGACGTCGCCTCCAAGCTCGTCGAGGAACTCTCCGCACGACAGCAGCTCGACCAGTCCACCGCCGCCCAAGGCTGGGAGCGACTCGCACTGCTCCGACCACGACCCGGCGCCCTGGGCTGGATCTCCCTCGGCGCCGTACTCGTCCTCGCCTGCGCCTACGCCCGACTCCGCTTCGCCTGGTGGCCCCTCCACCCCGTCGTCTTCATGGTCATGGGCACCCACCCCGCCATGCACCTGCACTACTCCTTCCTCCTCGGCTGGGCCATCAAGGCCTCCGTCGTCCGACTCGGCGGCGTCCGCGCGGCACGAACCGTCGAGCCGCTGATGGTCGGCCTGATCGTCGGCGACATCCTCGCCATGCTCATCTGGGCCCTGATCGGCGCAGCCTACTACCTCAGCACCGGCCTCTACCCCCCGCGCATCGGCACCATGCTCTCAACCTGATTCGGTTCCCTACCTCGCCCCACCCTCCGCCGGCGCCGCGATCACCCGCTGCAGCAGCGGCACGAACGACTCCGCCAGCACCTGGTCCCACCCCATCCGCGCCACCAACGCCTGCCCCGCACGGATCATCTCCTCCCGTTCCCCGTCCGTCTTGGGCAGCGCCTTGAGCAACTTCTTCGCCAGATCCACCGACACCACCGACTCGATCCGATCCCGCTCCGTCCGCGTCATGTTCCGCAGCTGCTCAATCGAGTACTTCCCGTCCAGCCGCGTGAAGTCCGCTTCCAGCACGTTCGGCTCCGCCTTCCCACTTCCCCCCGCCACGTGGTCCACGAACCCCTTGCACCCGCACACATTCGTGATCACGCACACCGCGCCCGACCCCAACGGCTCGAGCGGTGAGATCCCGAACGGCTCATACACCGCCATCCCGAACTCCACGTCCGTCGCCAACCGAAATTCCTTGATCGTCATCGCCGCCGGCAGCCGCATCCCGATCCGCTGCCGCGACCATCCGAACTGATTCACCAGCACCACCTGCACCCGCTTGTGATGCTGATTGAAATTCTCCACGTCCCGGTAAATATCCACCTCCGGCCCGATCAGGTCCGGGTACCCCACGTGATGCTGCCGCGGCCAACCATACGCCCGCTCCATGTTCATCACGTCCTCTTCCCGCCGCGTCCCCCCGCCGCTCGTCAGGATGTACAGCACCGCCGTCCGCTTCTCTCCCTCCAGCAGCCCGTCGAGTTCATGGCAAACCTTCAAATCCCGCCACAGACCCTTGCTGATCACCGGCCGCGTCACGTGCGTCATCAACACGTCCGGCGTCCACCCCAGCAGTGCATGCGAGTACTCCTGCAGCATCTTCCTCGCCCCGAGCTTCTCCGCCATGCTCACCGCCATCGCCGGCACGCCGTTGTACACCAGCTCCACCGACTTTTCCTTGAACGTCCTGCTCAGGAAATGCAGCTCGTCCTTCGTCTTGTCGCCCACCGCCACCACCCCGTCGCACAGCTCCGCCTTGCTGATCAGCGCGTGACGCGGGATCTTCTCCAGCGACCCGAACACGTCCTCCACGAACATCCCCTTCGACATCGCCTGCTCGAGGATGTTGTAGAACATCGTGTCGTGACCCGGATGGTCCTCCACCAACCGCCTCGCCGTCCCGCACTCGTGCGCGTGGAAGATCGTCCTAAAGTGCTTCCGCCCCTCCAGGATCGCCTGCAGCGCCGTCGGCATCCCCATGAACTCGTGGCTGATCAAGACCGCCGGCAGCTCCTCCGGCCGCAGCAGCGCCATCAGCCCGAAGTACGCCGGCTCCGCCAGCCGCATGTACTCCTCGAAGTCCCAACTGTTCTCGTACTGCGTGCTGTCGATCCCGAACGCCTGCCACAGCCGGTGCTTGAACACCGCCAGCCTCGCCGGGTTCATCCGGTGCACGTCGATCAGCAGGATCTCCCCCTCCCCGACCCGCCCCTCCTGCTTGTTATTGAACTGCCGTGTCCCGTAGATGATGTCCACGTCGAACGCCCACTCGATCGGGTGGAACCGATGCCCCAGGTCCACCGTGTCCACGTGGTCCGCCGAGCTGTACAGCACCTTCCCGTCCGCGCCCAATCGCCCCTCGGGGCTGCTCCCCCAGTGCGCGTTGGTCGGCCCGACCAGGATCGTCCGCCCCACCTGCTCCTGGTACACCGGGCTCGAGATCATCCCCTGCAGCACCGTCCCGATCCCGCCGAGGTGCTCAACCGCCTCATGCGTCACGTGGGCGATCGTCAAACGAGGGTCGTGAGGGGCCGAGAGGGGGGATTCGCTCATGTTGTCCTTGCCATGAAAAAAATAAGGATAGCACCTGTACGGCGCGCATCGCCGCCCCGGCCGTAACTGCATTATCGGCCCGATCCGACCCCACCTTGGAATACATCCCCGAAATCCTGATCCCCCGAATCCCCCGCCTCACCCCGGCGGCAGATCCCCCGGATCGAGCGGCAGCGAACTCGACGCCGCCGCCGCCGCCGGGCTGATCACCCCCGCCGCCTCCAGACCCCGCTGACCCGCGAACTCCCCGCGCGGCATCGCGATCACCCCCGTCCGCGCCAGCTCCACCACCCCATAAGGCGCCACCAGCTTGATGAACGCCTCGATCTTGTCCTCCGTCCCCG
>JADZCW010000067.1 GCA_020851395.1 Phycisphaeraceae bacterium | reverse complement strand
GGTTGCTGGCGCCGAGGAAGTAGCAGAAGGATACGGGGTAGGTATAGCTGGATCTATTCCCATTGCGACTCGACGCGGTTGGTGGGCGAGTCGGGGTCGTCATCGCAGTAGCGAAATCGCATCACATATGGCAGCGCGGTGGGTTTGTCGGCGTAGTCAGGGTTGGGGTTGTCAGCCCAAATACGGAAACCTGATTGGGTATCGGGACTGGTATAGATCACCAGGGCTACGTAATCGGCGTGAACAACGGCATATTGCAGGCCGGTGATCTGCAGTGAAACGGGCAGATCGGCGGGGCGGACGACGCGATTAACACCATCAGCGGTGTGGGCGGCGATGAGAGCCGACACGTCCTGCTGGAGGGTGGCGGCGTGATTGACGAGATCGGCTTCTGGTTTGCTCCATCGCTGATCCCCATGCCAGAACCAGAAGGCCATCAAGGCGACGATGACGAGTACGAACGCGGCCACGAGTGAGGCGCAACCGATGAGTAGACGTTTGAGTCTGGGCTTGCTCATCGGCGCTGCTCCTCTGCTCGGTATTGAGCGTTGACAAGAGCGTATCATCAACATGCTGGAATAAAAAACCCAGGCATGGCAATGCCTGGGCTTGGGTGAGCTGTGTCGTTGGTGCGGCTGGGTTTTTAGCCCTTGTTCCAGAACTTCGCGCCGTACTGGGCCTGGTGGCCGAGGTGGTCGGCGATGCGGAGGAGTTGGTTGTACTTGGCGTTGCGGTCGGAGCGGCAGGGGGCGCCGGTCTTGATCTGGCCGCAGTTGGTGGCCACGGCGATGTCGGCAATCGTCGCGTCCTCGGTCTCGCCGGAGCGGTGGCTGAGCACGGCGGAGTAGCCGTTACGCATGGCCAGGCCGACGGCGTCGAAGGTTTCGCTCAGCGTGCCGATCTGGTTGACCTTGACGAGGATCGAGTTGCCGCAGCCGGTGTCGATGCCCTTCTTGAGGAACTTGGAGTTGGTCACGAACAGGTCGTCGCCGACGAGCTGGACCTTTTTGCCGAGCTTGTCCGTGAGCTTCTTCCAGCCGGCCCAGTCGCCCTCGGCCAGGCCGTCCTCGATCGAGCGGATGGGGTACTTCTTGCACCAGTTGGCCCAGTAGTCGACCATTTCGTCGGAGGAGAAGACCTTCTTGGGGTTGCTCTTGAAGAAGACGTAGCCCTTCTTTTCCTTGTCCCACATCTCGCTGGAGGCCGGGTCGAGGGCGACGAAGATCTGTCGGCCGAAGTCGTAGCCGGCGGCCTCGACAGCCTCGGCGATGACCTTGAGCGCGTCCTCGTTATCCGTCAGGCTCGGGGCGAAGCCGCCCTCGTCGCCGACGGCGGTCGAGAGGTTGCGCTTGGAGAGGACTTTCTTGAGGGCGTGGTAGATCTCGACGCCGGCGCGGAGGGCGTCGTTGAAGTTGTCGAAGCCCCAGGGCTGGATCATGAATTCCTGGAAGTCGACGTTGTTGTCGGCGTGTTTGCCGCCGTTGAGGATGTTCATCATGGGGACGGGGAGCGTTTTGCCGGCCGATCCTCCGAGGTAGCGGAACAGGGGCAGGCCGAGAGAGGTGGCCGCGGCGTGGGCGACGGCCATGGAGACGCCCAGGGTGGCGTTGGCGCCGAGCTTGGACTTGGTTTCGGTGCCGTCGAGTTCGATGAGCAGGGCGTCGATGGCCTCCTGGTCGCGGACGTCCAGGCCGATGATCTCGTTGGCGATCTTCTCGTTGACGTTCTTGACGGCTTTGGAGACGCCCTTGCCGACCCACTGTTTCTTGTCGCCGTCGCGGAGTTCGACGGCCTCGTTCTCGCCGGTGCTGGCGCCGGAGGGGACGGCGGCGCGGCCGGTGGTGCCGCCGGTGAGGTGGACTTCGACTTCGACGGTGGGATTGCCGCGGCTGTCGAGGATCTGACGGCCGACGACTGCTTCGATTTCCATGCTCATCGGGAAAACCTCTCTTGGAGAATGGGGATAAGGGCGGGGCCCGTCACGCGGTGGCGGGCGTCGGGGGGGAGTACCGAGGGGGGAGTTTAGCAAAAAGGACGAATGGAGCCAAAAAGGACGCGTTGTGGGGCAACACGGGCAAGAAAAAACCGGGCCTAATGGGGCCCGGTGAGGGTGTTGCGATGTGACCGAAGCGGGAGGCTTAGATGCCGGTGGGGCTGATGCGGCGGCCGGCCTTGCGCTTGCGGTTGATGGTCTTGCGGCCGAGCGTGGTCTTCATGCGGGCGCGGAAGCCCAGGTGACGGACACGCTTGCGGCGGCTCTGCTTCTTGGGGTAGTGCGTGGACATCGGTCGCTCCAATCGGGGATGACTATCGCTGGGGCATGTCGGCCTGGAGGGTCTGGTACAGGGCGTTGCCCAAGGCGTCGGCCACCCGGAGGGTGATCACGCGGGTTCCAGGCCGGAGCCCGGCCATGGTAACGTCCAGGGTCTCCTCTGTCGAGTCGAAGATCAGGTCGGCGGGCAGGACGGGCTTCCACTCCTGGCTGGAGTCCACGCGGTAGTGCACGGCGGCGATGGCGCTTACAGCGTCGACGAGATGGGCCTGCAGACGGACCTGGCGGGGGGAGGGGTCGATCTTGAGGTCCTTGATCGCCGGCGGTGTGTTGTCGACGATCACGGGGTCGCCGATCCGGCTGGCCGAGAGGGCCATGGGGCCGGGGTTGTCGGATCGGTCGTCGGCGATCAGGCGGATCTGATAGCGGCCGTCGGCGGTCTGGCGGGTGTCCCACTCGTACTCGGTGTCGGTCAGGTCCTTGGCCAGGACGAGCCAGGGGGCGGCGGGGTTGCTCCGGTACTCGATGCGGTAGGTCAGGGTGTCTTCGTTGGGGTCGGAGGCCTCCCAGGTGAGCTTGAGGTTGTAGCGAGGCTCATCCTTGGACTTGTCATCCGAGCCACGGGAGGAGGACTCGGGGTACTCGCTCTTGAGCGAGTCGATGACGGGTTTCTGGTTGGGCGCGACGTAGTGGATCTCGACGCCGGCGATGGAGGCGGTGGCGTCGCCCTGGCTGGTGAAGTTCAGGCGGTATTGGAGGAAGCGGGCGGGCGGAGCATCGACGCTGAGGCTGTAGGGCAGGAGGGGATTATCGATCCCGGCTCGGGGCTGGAGCTCGACGGGGGCGGACCATTCGGACCAGGGGGCGGCGTCAGGGTCCTCGGCGTTGCCGGAGCGCGTCTGGACGGCGACGGATGAGCCGGGCTGGTTGTAGACGGAGACTTCCATCTTGCCCCAGAGGCTGACCTGCTCGGCGTCGAGGACGTCGCTGGTGAAGCTGCCCAGGTCGGCGAAGCGGCCGCCGAGGCGCAGGAGCTGGGCGGGGTTGGCTGTGGCGAGCAGGACATCACCCCCCGGAAGTTTGTTTTTCTTTTTGGCGGGCATGGGGGCCATGGCCAGGATCTGCTGGGGGTCGAGGTCGGCGAGGATGGCGCTCTGGCCGGTCTGGGGATCGACGAGGTAGATCTGGCCCTCGTTACCGGTGGCGACGAGGAGGCGGAAAGTGCTGGCGTCAGATGATCCGCCCGTGTCCCCGCCGCCCGGGGCAGGGGACGGTGAGGCGATGCTGGCGGGGGCGGGCATCAGGCGCAGGATCATGACCGATTCGCGGAAGACCTCGGTGACCAGGCCGTCGGGCTTGATGCGATAGACGGCGTTGCCGCCCTCGTCGGATCCACCGGAGGAGGGACGTGAGGACCCGCCGGCGGAGCGGCTGTGCGAGGCGGGCTTGGAGGACTTCGACGGCCCGGAGGAGGAGCGAGAGGCGGAACGCGAGGAGCCGGAGGCGACCTTCATGGTCTGCTGGCCGCGGGCCTGATCGAGGCGTTTGCGGATCTCTTGGCGGAGCTCATCGCGCTGGGCGGCGGTGGGCTCGGCTTCGTCGGCCGGAGCGGCGATCTCGGCGGCGGGGGCTTCGGTGGTGGGAGGGGTGATCTCTTCGGCCTGCATTTCTTCGTCGTCGGTTGAGGGCATCTCGTCAACGCTGGGCGTGGCGGCCTCGGGCTCGGGCTGGCCGGTCAGCTCGTCGCCTGTCTCGGTCATGCGCTCGGGCTTGGCCTGTTCGGCGTCGGCGGTGCCGGCGTAGACGGCGCCGTCGGGCGTCACCAGCAGCGCGGCGACCTCGGGCTCCTTGGCGTCGTAGAGGACGAAGGGGGACCAGTGATCGGCGGCATCCTTCTTGGCGGGGGCGGGGGGCGTGAGGCGATAGACCAGACCGTCCTGGTCGGTGCCGGCGTAGAGCCTGCCGGCGTCGTCGCGGCCCAGGCACAGGACGTTGGGCTGCTTGGCCTTGAGGATGGTGGTGACGGCGGGCTTATCCTTGTCGGAGGCGACGACGCACAGGACGCGGCCCTGGTCGCCGGTGGCGACGTAGATGGTCTTGCCGTCGACGAGCAGGTCCCAGACGTAGCGAACGGCCGTCTTGCCCTGGTCAGCGACGGTGCCGTCGGGCGGGCCGTCCTCGGGCACGACGGCGGATTGCGTGTCAGCGGTCTCGGTGGGCTTGTCCTTGTCCGCGTGCTCGTCGGTGGAGGTTTCCCCCTCGTCCGCGGGCAGGGTGTCGAAGCTCACGAGGTCGACGAGCTTGTCACCCTCGAGCACGGCCAGGCGGCTGTGAGCGCCGCTGATGCCGACGAGGAGCTTGTCGCCCAGACGGTCGAGGCAGAAGATCTGCTCCCCCGCCCCGGTGAGGTGGGCGATTTCGCGCACCTGACCTTTTTCTTCGACGAGCAGGCGGGCCTCGGGGCCGGCGGCGAGGTAGACCTTGCCGTCGGGCATGGGCTGGAGGTCGTAGTAGATGGTGGCGTCTTCGGGGGTGGCGGCGACCTCCTCGGCGGCGGCGGAGAGCTGCACGCGGCCGGAGCTGGTGACGACGGCGTTATGCACCTCGCCGGCGGAGAAGTCCTCCTCGGTGACGTGGCGCCAGGAGGCGGGATGGACGGCCCAGGCCAGCGGCGAGGCGAGCACGGCGGCGCAGGCCGCGGCGCAGAGCGTCAGGCGCGGCAGGCGATCGAGCGTCGAGCGGACGAGCATGTCAGGGCTCCTCATGGCCTGGGTGGTCGGCGGGTTTCTGGGTTGGCGCGTTCGGTTCGTGCGAGCCGGGCTGGCCGTCGGTCGGCAGGTGGGTCTGGACCTCGTGCTCGGCGCCGGCGGGCGCGTTGGGCGAGCGGACCTGGATGGTGATGGTCTTGGCGCCACTGATGACCAGGCCCAGCGGGTAGCGGCGGGTCTGGAAGGAGCGGACCTCGCCGGCCTGGGCCGACTCGGTCAGCGGCGCGAGCAGGGCGGCCCGGCTCGAGGGCAGGTTCGGCAGCTCGGTCGAGCCCACGGACATGCCCTGGTAGGGCAGGCTCATGGTCAGGTAGAGCTCGTCGGCGGGGATGGAGAGGATGGTCTGGAGCGAGCGGAACAGGTCGTCGATGTTGCGCGGCTCGGAGAGGTGGGGCCGGCTGGCGATGAGCTGGCGGGAAAAGGCGTCGGCGCTGCCGACCTGGATCTCGTACTCGCCGGGAGGCAGATCGGCGGGGATGGGCATGGCGACGCGCATCGTGCGCGTGGGCTGGTGGTAGGGCTCGAGGCGCAGGGTGATGCCCAGGGACTTGCCTGCGTCGACCTTCAGGGCGTCGGGCTGGGCGTCGATCAACTCGGCGGAATCGACACGGGGCAGGACCTCGATGGTCAGCTCGGACGAGAGGGGCATCACCAGCTCGAAGGGGTTCTCGATCAGGCTTCTGGCGGGCATGAGCAGGGGGGCTACCACGTCGGGGCTGCCGGCCTGGGGCATGACCTCACGGATGTGCAGGACGCGGCCGCCGTCGTAGGTCACGCTTCCGGTCATCAGGACGGTGTTGTCGGCCGGTGGCGAGTGCAGGGCCTCGAGGCTCTGCAAGGCTGCCACGGCCAGGACGGCCGGCGCGTAGTCGCGGTCGCGGACGCCCTGATAGTGGTAGGTCTTCTCGTCGCCGGTCGGATGCTTGACGTGGATGGTCAGGTCGATGGTCTGATAGCCGATGCCGGGGCGGCAGTAGATGCCGGTGGCCTCGTCGCGGACGAGGGTGCCGTAGAGGGCGCCGCTGCCTCCGAGCTTGAAGGAGCTGGTGATCAAAGGTTGGACGAAGTGAACAAAGCCACTGGCCACGGGGAGCCGGCGGG
>JADZCW010000066.1 GCA_020851395.1 Phycisphaeraceae bacterium | reverse complement strand
GCAAGGTGCTCGCCGGCGAACGGCTCGACGAGCTGATGCGGCCCGGCGGCATCTCGGACTGCGGCAACGCCCAGAACTGCGTGAAGGTCTGCCCCAAGGAGATCCCGCTGACCGAGTCGATCGGCGCGATGGGCCGGCAGGTGACGATCCACGCCATCAAGAAGTTCTTCACCGGCAAGTAGGCCGCGGTGCCACGCCGATCAGTCCGAACGACAAGACGCAGACCCACGCTCCAATAGGACGTGGGTTTTTTCTTGCTCTCCTGGAGTTGCAGGTCACGATCCCCGGCAGCACCGGACGGCGAAGTCGCAGGCGGCGTCGATCATCCGGGCCGTGGCGGGCGGCGGGATTGCGTCGTGGGGCAGTGGGTTCGGGGCGTTAAAGGTGTGCGAGGCTCCGGGGATGATCCGTGTGCTCGCCCTGGGGCCGGCCGCCTGGGCGAGGTGTTCGGCCGCGAGGTGCGGGACGGTCGTGTCGGCGTCGCCGTGGATGACCAGCAGACGACAGGTCAGCGCAGCCGCGGCGCGGCACGGGTCGAAGGCAGCCGGGTCGGCCTCGATCTCTTGCAGCCACGCCACACCGACGTGGAGCATCTGGCCCGTGCGCGAAGAGAGCGACTCGAGTCGCCCGTGTCGACGGAGTGTGCTCTTCTCCGGCTCGCTGAGGTTGCACGCCGTGTCGGGGGCTGAGGCCGTGATGACAGCAGCGATCGCTCCAGACAACCGGATGTCGCCCTGGACGCCCCCCATGCCCGCCGCGGTGAGCAGGGCCGTGATCCCCCCGCGGCTGTGGCCGAAGTAGATCACGGTCAGGTTCGGCCGGTCCACCCCAGGCAGTCGGCCATGGCGCACCGCGTCGGTGACTTGCCTCAGGTCATGTACCTGTCGGCTCCAGGTGTCGCGTTCAAAGAGGTCCGGCCGGTCGAAGCGGTCCGACCGTTTGGAGGCGACGGGGGCGTTGTCCATGCCGCTGTGGCTGAAGTTGAAACGCACAGCCAGCAGCCCCCGCTGAGCGGCCGACTCGGCCAGCAAGGGGAAGAAGCCGTAGTCCTTGTAGCCCTTAAATCCGTGGCAGATGATCATCACGCCCCTACCGGGGAGAGGTTCAGCCGGCAGGTGCGTCGTGCCGAGGATCGGCTGGTCGTCCGAGCCGGCGAGCGTCCAGTCGATGGCGTGGCTGGGCATGGCACCCTCGCGGCGTGGGTGGATCGGATCAGCCCTTGAGGCGATCGATGACGGCGTCGGCAAAGGACTCCGTGCCCATCTCGCCGCCGAGGTCGCGGGTCTTGCAGCCGTCGGCCAGGGCCTGGTCGTAGGCGGCCTTGATCTTGCCCGCCGCGGCGCGGCAGGCGTTGTCGTCGCGCGTGTCGGCCAGGTGGTTGAGCATCATCACCGCGGACATGATCAGGGCCAGCGGATTGGCCACGCCCTTGCCCGCGATGTCGGGCGCTGAGCCGTGCACAGCCTCGAAAACAGCCTGCTGGTCGCCGATGTTGGCTCCCGGCACCACACCTAGACCCCCCACCAGGCCGGCGCACAGGTCGCTGACGACGTCGCCGTAGAGGTTCTCCAGCAGGAGCATGTCGAACTGGCCGGGATTCTGGACCATCTTCATGCAGCCGGCGTCGATGATGAGTTCTTCGTACTCGATGTTGGGGTAGTCGCGCTGGTGCTCACGGCGGGCGCAGCGGAGGAAGAGCCCGTCGGTGATCTTCATGATGTTGGCCTTGTGGAAGACAGTGATCTTCCGCCGCTTGCGCTGCGTGGCGTAGCGGAAGGCCCAGTGGGCGATGCGGGAGCAAGCGGCCTCGGTGGCGACCTTCATGCTCATCACGACGCCCTGGGTCAGCTCGTTCTCGACGCCGCTGTAAAGGCCCTCGGTGTTCTCGCGGATGATGACCAGGTCCACCCCCTCGAAACGGGTGGGCACGCCCGGCATGCTCCGCACCGGCCGAACGGCGGCGTAGAGGTTCAGACGCTTGCGCAGGCCGACGTTGACGGAGGTGAACCCGCCGCCGACAGGGGTGGTGCACGGGCCTTTCAGGGCGACGCCGCGCTGAATGATCGCGTCAAGGGTCGACTCGGGCAGGACGGTCATGCCCTTTTCCAGGGCGCTCAGGCCGGCGCGGTGCTCTTCCCATTGGATGGGAGCATCGGCTTTCTCCAGGACGCGACGTGTGGCGGCGGCGACTTCGGGACCGATGCCGTCACCGGCGATCAGAACGACTTGATGCACGGGCATGGGGGTTCGCTTTCGTGGAAAGAGCGGGAACGGATGGCGGCTGAACAGGCCGGCGAGGGGGGGGTCAGCCTCGGTTGATCTGCCGGGTGGCGGCGGCCTGCTCAGCGGCACGTTGACGCAGGACGTCGAGCATGTCGCGGACCTCCTGGGCCATCTTGGTGTTGGGGAATTCGCGGATGATCTGCTGGCCGACCTCCAGGGCGCTGGTCCACTCCTTGTCCTGGACGAAGAGTTTGAACTGCACGCCGAGGTTGTCGCGTTTCTTGCCGATCACCCCGCGGGCCGTCTCGCGGAAGGGTTCGGCCTCGGCCTCGGAGAGGTAGCGGTCGAGCTGCTTCATGAGGCTCATCGCCAGTTCGACGTCCTCCCGGCCGGCGGCGGTGAGGAACTCGCGCTCGAGCTGACGCTTGCGGGCGTCGTAGGAGGTGCGGATGCGCTGCTCGAGCTCCTTGGCCCGCGGGTCGTTGGGGAACATGCGCTCGATGCGCCCGACCTCGGCGTAGGCCTGGTCCCAGGCGAACTTGGCGATCAGCTCGTCCAGCCGGCTCAGGTGCTGCTGGATCTTGCCCGCGGCGCCATCGGCGTCCTGCTGGAGGATTTCGTCCCGCAACACCTCGGCCTCTTCACGATACCCATAGACCTGGCCGAGGTGGTCGATGGCGGTCAGGGCGGCGTCGCGATCGCCGTTGGCCCGTTCGTCGCGGATGGCCTGGCGGAGGATCTGCCGCTCGGCCTGGCGATTGGCGACGCGCCTGGCGGTGTCGCTCAGGAGCTGGCGGTCATGGATCGACGAGAGCAGGATGTTCATCTCGTGCTGGGCGATGGCGAGCTCCTGGAGCTGGGAAACCTTGGTCCCCCAGGCCAGCCGCAGCGAGCCGACGAGCAGGGCCGCGAGGCTCAGGAAGCCGCAGGCGAAGGCCACGACCAGTTGCGTGATCGGCGGCGATCCAGCCTCGATGGCGGCGTTGGGGGTCGGCGGGGGCGGCAGCGTGCCGACAAGCAGCCCCGTGACGACGGACAGGATCAATCCCACGGCGAGCACCATCCAGCCGCTCAGGGCGCGACGCGGGGGGGCGGGAAGAGGCTGCGCGTACGACGTGGACGGGCTGGACGTGTGGTTGACGGTCAAGGCGGTCACTCCTGCGAGGCTTGTCGGTTGGGCGGTCAGTGTCCCGTCGTCCAAGACAACCGGAATCAACTTCCGGGGGGGGCGGGGAGGATTAGCAGCCGGGGGTGGGCTGGCAGCTCCCGTTGCCGCAGTCGAAGCTCACCGGGATCAGGCAGATGAATTGGAGCGGCTCGTGGCCGACGTTGCGGAACTGGTGCTTCTCGTTCGGCGGCATGAAGACCACGTCGCCTGGCCGCAGGGGGCGGATGGTCGAGCCGTCGAGCCCGCCGACGACTTGGCCCGAGCCGGCCAGGATGAGGATCTCGTGCTCGTAGTTGTGCTGGTGCAGGGGCGTGCACCCGCCGGGCTCGACCTCGAACTGACGCATGGCGAAGGTCGGGGCGCCGTCGGACCGCCCCACCATGACGCGCATTTTGACGCCCCGCGCCCCGGGCATGGTCATGGTTTCGTCGCGCACATGTTCGGCACGGCGGATCAGCATACGCCTGGCTCCTGCGGGCCTCATTGTAGCGGGGATTGAGGCCCCGGGAACAGGGATTGAGCCTGTCCCACAAAGGTTTTAGACGCGAAAGCCGCGGCCGGGCGTCACCCGGCGGACCGGTCCCAGCGGATCGTTCGGCCGCAGTGCCGGCAGACGGCTTGGCCGGTTGGCTGGCCACCCTCATCCGCCGCGGGACGCCAGCCGGCCAGAACCGCGGCGGTCAGGGCGTGCAGACAGAGCCCCTGCGTCGTGGTCGACAGCGACGATCGCTTGCCGTCGGGCGTCGCGGCCGGGCAGGTCGAGCCTTTGGCGCCAGGGGTTGAAACAACCTCCAGCCAGTCCTGCGCCGGGACATGGG
Source organism: Phycisphaeraceae bacterium (assembly GCA_020851395.1). GTDB lineage: Bacteria > Planctomycetota > Phycisphaerae > Phycisphaerales > Phycisphaeraceae > JADZCW01. Next base: position 1,328 of record JADZCW010000066.1, on the reverse strand, counting down.
GCGTTTTCTGGATGGTCTTGGGCGCGGGTGCGACCTTGGCCGCCTGGGCGTCGGTGACGATCACGTCCTCGCCCATGTCCAGGCATTGATTGACCAGTTCGTCGGCCCGGGCGTTGAACTCGCGCCGGACGTGCTCGATCCGCCAGGCGCTGCGGGGCCGGCCTGAGCCGTAGGTCTGGTCGAGGCCGGCCAGCGTCTGCGTCACCTCGGCGTGGAGCGGATGAAGGTCAGCCGACTTGACCCGGTACTCGCCGAGGACCTGGCGAACCATCAGCTGCGAGTCGCTGTGGATGTGGATCGCGGGCCCCTGCCCCCGGGCGGGCGACGCTTGGTCGAGGATCGCGCACGCCACCTCCAGGGCCTTGAGCAGGCCGCGGTACTCGGCGACGTTGTTGGTGGTCGTGCCGAGGAAGTAACCGGCCTCGTGGAGGACCTGGCCCGTGTCCTGATCCCGGATGGCCACGCCGACGGCCGCCGGGCCGGGGTTGCCGCGCGAGCCGCCATCGACATGGATCATCAGGGTCATGTGTCGAGAACTCCCACTTCCGGGGGCCGGGGGCGGGGGCGGCAACTTCCGGAGGGAAAAAAACGGCCGCGAGCACTTCGCGGCGCGTCATGGCATGTAAATTATCGTCCAGGCGGGGCCGAACGGGCCAGCTTTGGGGCGGCTGGCCGTGCTCACCGACGCGAGCCGGCGCCCTCGTTCAGGGATGTCTTGAGCTGGTCGGCGACGTAGAGCAATCGGCCGCAGTTGGGGCAGATCGCGGGCTTGTCGTTCTTGCTCAGCAGGGAGTTGAGCAGCTCCACCGGGATGCTCATATAACAACCGCCACAGGTGTACTCCATGTGGCGGCGGTCTTCTTCGATCACTTCGGCCATGGCCCCGTCGTCGTGGGTGCGGGCGGCCTTTTCGTAAATGTCGAGCAGGTCGGGGGTGAGCTGCTCGGCCGCGGTCTGGCGTGCGGCGGTGAGCTTCTCGAGGTCGTGGCCGAGGTCCGTCTTGGACTTCTGGACCTCCTGCTCAGCCAGGGCGGTGAGCTTCTGCTGCTCGACCAAGCGGGTCTCAACGTCGCGGACCAGGCCGGCGAAGCGATCAACTTCTTCCATCCGGCCCAGGGCCTGCTCCTCCATCTTGCCTTTCTCGATCTTGAGGGTGTTGACCTCCACGAGCAGGGCGGAATATTCCTTGTTGTTGCGGACGGCGTTCATCTGCTGGCGCAGGTGCTCGACCTTGGCCTCCATGTCGCGGGCCTGGTGCTCGAAGCTCTGGGCGTTGGCCTGGGCGGCGAGGTGCTGCTGGGTCAGCTCGTTCTTCTGCTGCTGGAGCT
>JADZCW010000065.1 GCA_020851395.1 Phycisphaeraceae bacterium | reverse complement strand
GCACAACGACCTGCGCAGCCGGTTCAACCGGGGGGACGCGGAGGTGCACGCGGCCATCGCCACGTGGGCTGGATACGCCCAGCAGGCGCGAGACCTGATCCTCGCCGGCCGGGGCCGGGAGATCGGCTCGCTGATGGACGCGAACTTCGACCTGCGGGCCAGGCTGATCAAGATCAGCCCGGGCAACCATCGGCTGGTGGCCATCGGGCAGGAGCTGGGCGCGGCGGTGAAGTTCGCAGGTTCGGGCGGGGCGGTGATCGGGATGTACGACGGTGATCCGGGGAGGTTGGCGCGTTTGCGACAGGCGTATGAGGCGTTCGGGGCCAAACTAATCGATCCGCAGATCCAGTAACATCAAGCGTTGCGTCCGCCAACACATCAACGAATCAATGGAAAGCGAATCATGACCGTCTCTAATCGGCAATCGGTGACCAAGGCCATCATCCCCGCCGCGGGGATGGGCACGCGCTTCCTGCCGGCGACCAAGAGCATGCCCAAGGAGATGCTGCCCATCGTGGACAAGCCGGTGCTGCAATTCGTCATCGAGGAGGCGGTCGAGAGCGGGATCACGGACATCCTGATCGTGACCGGCAGAGGCAAGCGAGCGATCGAGAACCACTTCGACTTCAATCCCGAGCTCGAGACGTTCCTGCGCCAGGCGGGCAAGGATGACCTGATCGACCAGGTGCGCGACATCGGGGATCGGTGCCAGATCTTCTACATCCGCCAGAAGGAGCAGCTCGGGCTCGGGGACGCGATCCGTCTGGGGCGACAGCACATGGGCGATGAGCCCTTCGCGGTGCTGCTGGGGGACACGATCATCGACCCGCCGGCGGGAGCAGCGCCGGGGCTGCGGCAGTTGCTCGACGCCTACGAGCGCAAGCGGTCGAGTGTGGTGGCGGTGCACCACGTGCCCAAGGCGTGGGTGAGCCGGTACGGCATCGTCGACGGCCAGCCCGAGGACGGCGACGGGCCGGAGCTCGTCCGTCTGCGCCGACTGATCGAAAAGCCCAAGCCGGCCGAGGCGCCGACGGACCTGGCCATCGCCGGGCGATACGTCTTTACGCCCGAGATCTTCGACTGCATCGACCGCACCGGCCGGGGCGTGGGCGGGGAGATCCAGCTCACCGACGCGATGAATCTGCTGGCCCATCAGCAGCCGATGTACGCCCTGGCCTGGCAGGCCAAGCGGTACGACATCGGCGACCGCGTCGAGTACGCCAAATGTTTCGTCGACTTCGCCCTGCGCCGGCCGGACACGTCCGCGGCGATGCGTGAGCACCTGCGGCGATTGCTCGAGGGTTAGCCGCGTTGTCCGGGTATGACGGGCCGCCGCGACCTTATAATGGCTTGATGCTCCGACGTTCCCCCAGCGATGCCCCTTTGGCGGCACCGCCGCGCATCGCGGCTGTCAGCTTCCTGAACACCAAGCCCTTGGTCCACGGCTTTGACGACCTGGCCCGGGAGGCGGGCGGGCCGCGCGTGCCCAAGCTTCAGCTCCACGTGCCGAGCAGGCTCTTGGCCTCGCTCGAGAGCGGCAAGGCCGACCTGGCCCTGTGCCCGGTCATCGACTACTTCCGCAGCGAGCGCCCGCTGACGCTGGTGCCCTGCGGTGGGATCGGCTGCCAGGGACCGACGCTGACGGTGATGCTCTACAGCCGCAAGCCTTGGCGTGACGTCACGGACCTTTACGCCGACACGGACAGCCACACGAGCGTGGCGCTGGCCCAGATCATCCTGCACGGCCTGTTCCAGTGTCGGCCCAAGCTCCATCGGCTCACTCGCTCACAGGTCCACTTCGACCATGCCGGCCCGCCGACGGTTCTGCTGATCGGCGACAAGGTCGTCACTCACGCCCCGCCGCGGCGACTCTATCCGCACCAGCTCGACCTGGGCCAGGCGTGGCTGGAGCTGACGGGACTGCCGTTCCTGTTCGCCGTGTGGATGGCCCGGCCGGAGGTGGACCTGGGGGATTGGCCCTTACGGCTCGACGGGCTCAAGCAGCGGAACCTGCGGCGGGTGCCGGAGATCGCGAGCGAGTATGCCCCCAAGCTCGGCTGGCCGGTCAATCTGGCCGAGCAGTACCTCGGGCACTCGATGCGCTACGACGTGGGGCCGGCGCAGAAGCAGGCCGTCGAGACGTTCGCGCAGCGCTGCCTGGCCTTGAACCTCATCGACCAGCCGCGGCCGCTGAGCTGGATGGCGTACGTACCACCCTCCATACCTTCTTTGAGCTGAACGAGACGTGCCACGCCGACTCGCCGAGCCCTATGCCAGCCCGCTCCTGGCCGACCTGGCCAGGCAGTTGCTCTTCGCCCCGCCGGAGCGCAAAGGCGAGCAGGCCCAGCAGGCGGAGATGCTCCACGACCAGGTCGAGGAGGCGCAGGAATACCCCTACGAGTTCGTGGCCTTCCGCATCACGGGCTTCCGCAGCGAGCAGCCGTCGTCGCATCTGATCGCGGGTCATGTGCTCAAGCACGACCTGCGGCTGCTGATCGACGCCCTGACGCGCAAGGCCCCGATCCGCCAGCCCGAGGGGGCCGAGCCGAGCCTGACGCCCGAGGAACTCGCAGCCAAGCTCAACGTCAGCACCAAGACGATCAGCCGGTGGCGGCAGCTGGGGCTGCGGTGGCGGTGGGAGCGGCGGGCGGACCATCCCCGGCCGGTGCTGGTCTTCACGCCCAAGGCGGTGGCGGATTTTGAGACGCGGGCGGGGGCGAAGATCGCCCGGGCGGCGGCGTTCAGCCGGCTCACGCCCGCCCAGCGGCAGGCGCTGGTGCAGCGGGCTAGGAGGCTGGTGCAGAAGTCGCACCTGTCGATCTACCCGGTGGCCAGACGGCTGGCGAATCAGGCGGGGCGGTCGATCGAGAGCATCCGGCAGCTCCTCGAGCAGCACGACCGCCAGCACCCGGAGGAGGCGATCTTTCCGGGGCGGACGGCGCCGCTGAGCGAACGCCAGCACCGCGTGATCGCCCGGGCGCACCGTTGGGGGATCACCATCGACAAGCTCGCCCACCGCTTCGGCCGGACGCGGTCGACGATCTATCGGGCCATCCACGACGCCCGGGCCCAGGCGCTGCGGCAGAAGCCGATCCCCTTCATCGCCATCCCCACCTTCAGCCGGGACGACGCCGACGAGGTGTTCCTCCGCCACGCGAGCGTGACGCTCCCGCCCGAGTCGTCGGCTGAGCGGTCGGAGGATTCCGGCGTGATGCCCGGGATGTCGGACTCGGCGGTGCTGCCGGGGATCAACTCGATGCCCGCGCCCAAGGGGCCGGAGCTGGCGCCCTGCCTCGAGGAACTCTTCCAGCAGGCCAAGATGCCGCGTGATCGTCAGCGGGCGATGGCGCTACGGATGAACTACCTGCGCTACAAGGCGGCGACGCTGCGGGACGCGCTCAGCCCCAGCGACCCGCGGGTGGCGGACCTGGACCGGATCGACAAATTCCTCCGCCAGGCCGACGGCATCCGGACGGAATTGGTCCGGGCGAACCTACCGGTGCTGCTGACGGTGGCGCGGCGGCATTTGTTGGGGCATGAGGATGGGCTGCTGCGGCTACCCCCCCTGCTGGAGATCGGGCTGGACGTGCTGATCGACGCGGTGGATCGCTACGACATCCGGCGGAATCGGTCGCTGGAGTGGTACGTGACGTGGCGGCTGATGCAGCAGTTCGTGCGGGAACAGCTCAAGGCGGAGACGACGCTGGCGGAGCCCAAGGGGGGGCCGCTGACGCGGGCGGCGAGACGAGAGGATGCGGCGGTGGTGAGGCAGAGGATGGTGGTCAATGCCCAACAACGCGGAATCACTCTTCTGCCTTAAATTCTCTATGCCTGAGCTGGAACTTGGGCCCGTCCTCGAATCTCAAATAACCTACGGGCCTATACATGACGTTTATCTTGTGATTACTTTTTGAGCGCCCGCATTCGTTCGATTAAACCGCCTAGCTGATAGACTGCTTTCAAGATTTCTTTAGTCAGTTCAATCCCAATCTCAACCTCTTCACGCCCGACAGACTTATACGTCTTCGATTCAACATGCGTGGCATCATTGCCTAGAAGTCGGAGGTCATCAAGGCCCTCAAAGAGGTCTGGAGGAAGAACGACGATTGAACGCAAGGACTGAATTCGCTCTTGGAGTGTTTTCCCATCAGCGTGCTTGTCTTCACATAGTTCTTCAAGAGCACGCCGGATCATGATTCCGGCCGCAACATATAATTGTTCTCCGTGACATGCGATCGCTTCAGAGAAAGTTTTGGCAATTGGCTCAGGTATACTGCCAGATTCAAAGTGAATTCGTTCAGGTGGATAGGAGCGAATAATTTTCCCCTGCAACGTAAGAATACAAAATACGTGAGTCCTGCATTCTGGATTTGGACAAACTCGCTGACCAAGTACGGTTGTGGTCATGGGTACTGAAATATCATAGATCAAGTCAATCGGTTCAAATGACCCAATGTTGCCGCAGCCTGGACACCGTAATGACAATTTCTGTCCTGCGATCGGCATCGTTTGATTGAGCTTTATAAGCATTCGGTCTTCTCACCAAGAAGGTTTCCGCACATGCTACGCCGCCACCAAATTATCCACAACTGGAGCAGCTCGGCTAGAGAGTTAGCCAAATCTTCTTAGCCCCTCCGTTTCGCTAGAACACCTGCCCGTAGAGCCATCTTTCGTTCGTTCTATGTGGTATCCTATTCTCCATGCCCTCCCTCCTGATCGCTCAAGGACGCGTGATTGACCCCGCTCATGACCTGGACCTGGTCACGGACGTTCTGCTGGTCGACGGCAAGGTCCGCAGCGTCGGCAAGGTGAATGACCCGGCCAGTGCGGCTGACGCGGTGCTGCATGCGGCGGGGTGCATCGTCTGCCCGGGGCTGGTCGACCCGCACGTGCACCTGCG
>JADZCW010000064.1 GCA_020851395.1 Phycisphaeraceae bacterium | reverse complement strand
GCCAAAAGGGCGTGGAGGTCAGCGGCGAGGGCGGATCGACGCTGCTCGACGACGCGGGCGTGAACCTCATCCTCGCCGGCCTGCGCCTGGCGGATCATCCGGGCGACAGCGCCGCAGCCTTCCATGTCCGCATCTCGCCGCTCGGCCCCGTTGTGGGCCTGGAGGATGACAGCAAGCTCCACGCCGAGGCGACCGCCCGGCGCATCCGGCGTGAACTGCTCGAAGAAGGCTACGGGCGCGTCCTCGACCGCTGGGCCCGGACGCTGATCCCCTACGCCGACGCACGCGGCCGGGCCAGGCTCAGCCAGCTCTGCACCCTCGCTGACCGGCACGGCCCACGGGCCACGCTGCGGCCGGGGGACTTTGTCGAGATGGTGCAGACCGTCCGAGTCGAAGAACCCTCCCCCGCCCGGGTCCGCGTCATGACCATCCACGCGGCCAAGGGGCTGGAGTTCGACGCGGTAGTCCTGCCCGAGTTGGCCGGCAAGATGTTCCCCCGCCCGCCGATCGTCACCGTCCAGCGCCCCATCCCCACCGAGCCGCCGACCGCCGTCTACGCCGGGGCACGCCAGGCCATCCGTGATCTCTGCCCGGAGCTTACGGACGCCCACCGCCAGCACGAGGATCGCCAGCTCCGCGACGAGCTCTGCACGCTTTACGTGGCCATGACCCGGGCCCGCTACGCCCTGCACATGTTCGCCCCCCCGCAGAAGCGCAATAAGAATCACGACCTGGCCAAACGCCAGCTCTCCCAGGCCGGCATCGTGATTGAGGGCCTGCGCCAGCACGACGAGCCCGCGGGCGATGAGATCCAGTCCGAAGCCGGCCACGTGCTCTACCAGGACGGCGATTCGGACTGGGCAACATCGCTGCGTCATAAAACGCCGTCAACCCCGGAAGCCTCGGCGGCGACCGAGAGAACGCTGGGTATGACGCTGGCGCTGCCCGTCGTGCAATCGCGAGAGGAGACCGGCTTGCTCGACCGTCGGGCCTGGCCGCGCGTCAGCCCGTCGGCCCTGGAAAAGCGCAGCGTCATCCCGGCGGCGAATCTGCTTGCCGTGGCCCCGCGAGACGACTCGCCCGCGCCGGGAAACCTCACCCGCCAACACGGCCTGCAGCGCGGCCGACTCTGGCACCTGTGGCTGAGCATGGTCGAGTGGTTGAATGGTGATGCGCCGCTTCCCACCGACACGCAATGGCTCAACGCCGCCGCCCGCGAGCTCGGCCCACAGCCCGCCGGCGAAGATTGGTCCGCTCTCGCCACGGAACTTCGCCAGAAGCTCCGCATGCCGGGCCTACGACAGGTGTTGACGCGTCCCATTGATCTTCAACACACCGATCTCTGGCGTGAGCGTCGCTTCGCCGTCCGCCTGCGAGATACACTCGTCACGGGCATCTTCGACCGCGTCGTCGTCCACCGCCGCGATGGCGTGCCCGTCTCGGCCGAGCTGTGGGACTACAAAACCGACCATCTACCCGACGGCCCCGCCTCCATCGCCAAGCTCATCGATGTCTATCGCCCGCAGATGCTCGCCTACCGTGACGCCCTGGCAGCGATGCTGAAGCTATCGTCATCGTCCATCACCGCCCAGCTGCTGTTCCTCAATGAGCAAGGCAAGCAGGCGGAGCAGACCATCAAGAACTGATGTCATGGCCAATCTTCGCAAGAGTTCAATTCAGATGTCGCTTGTTGCCCCGGCAGATGGTTCACCCGCCAAACAGCCTGTTGAACATCGACGCGTCGAGCTTGTAGAGACTTTCAGCAAATTCGTTGACGTAGAACATGTCAGGCTGAAAGCGTTGCGCTCTGACGCGAATCTGAAAGTTAGGTTTTTCCATGTCCACGTCGAAAAGCACCAAGCCCACGCCGAAGATCATGCAGAGCGCTTCGAGCCTGCCGTAGTCTACCTCGGAGATCGACTGAGGCATGACGATATACGATTTCGCGGCGAACAGACGGTACGCGGCCGCTTGACCAAACGCCACGACAGGAGCCTGCGGATCAACCTTGATCTCGGCCGCGATGATCTCGAGATCAAACTTCACGCGGTGTGAGGCCAGCGGCTTATATACGCCGACTACATCCGGCGTTCCCCATTTCTGTTTAAGACCTGCGCCCCCGAGCGCCTCCGCCGTCGTCACCTCGTCCAGTTCGTTCTTGAGCCACTCTGCGAAAGGTTCATAAAAATCTTCCTCACTCTTCCTGAAGGAAGCATCTGCGACTGTCTCAGAAGACGATGAACTCGACGCAGCGGCTACTGGGACGAACAAGCCACGGCTGGGCTTGGCAATCTCCTGCGGATATTTCGTGGCAAGATCCGACACAGACACCTGGATCGTGCCCTTGGGTGTTTCTGGATGAGCCGCGGCGATCTGCTCAACTAACGAAGCGTACCGAATACCTCCGGGATTGGATGAAACAATTTGCTTCGCGGTGTCGTGTATCTGCCTTATGCTTAATTTTGCCATCCATTCATGTTAATGAAAGAGAATGGAGGCGGCAATAACAAGACAGAGCGAGCATCATAAGAGTCATCTTTCCCCGCACGGCCTCACTTACGGGGGTATTGCTCGTCCAGCTTCCTGTGATACTCCCCCCACGTCCGACGGATCAGCTCGAAGTCGCTGGCCTCGAACGGCTCATGCGTCGTCTCGATGCCCGTGACGTAGTAGAGGCAGGGGTTGC
>JADZCW010000063.1 GCA_020851395.1 Phycisphaeraceae bacterium | reverse complement strand
TCGTCGAAGAGCGTTGGCCCGACGAAATAGCCGCTCGTGAGCGACGCCGGCAGCTTCCGCCCATCGCGGACGAGTTGAGCGCCTTCTTTCTGCCCCATCTCCAGGTACGACAGAATCCGCTCTTTCGCCCCCGCGTCGATCACCGGCCCCATCTGCGCTGCGGGGTCCGCCGACGTGTCCGCCACCTTCAGTCCGTCGATCGCCTCCGCCACGCGCCTCTGCACCCCGGAAGCGGAATCGCCCACGCCCATCAGGATCGACCCCGCCATGCAGCGCTGCCCCGCGCACCCATACGCCGCCCCCATCACCGCCCGCAGCGTCGAGTCCGGCTCCGCGTCCGGCATCACCACCAGCACGTTCTTCGCCCCACCCGCCGCCTGCACCCGCTTGCCGTGCTGCGTGCCCAGCACGTAGACGTGCTCGGCCACCTTCGTCGACCCGACAAAGCTCACCGCCGCGATTCCTGGGTGCGTGCAGAGCGCATCGACGACGGCTCTCCCGCCATGCACGACGTTGATGACGCCCTCGGGCAACCCCGCTTCGAGGAACAACTCCGCCAGCCGGTTGGCCGTCAGCGGCACCTTCTCGCTGGGCTTGAGGATGAACGTGTTCCCGCAGGCGATGGCGATCGGGTACATCCACATCCCCACCATGGCCGGGAAGTTGAACGGCGTGATCCCCGTGCAGACGCCGATCGGCTCGCGCATGGTCACCCCGTCGATCTGCTCCGCCACGCGCGGCAGGCACTGCCCCTTGGCCAGCTCACCGATCCCGCACGCCAGCTCCACGACTTCTAGCCCACGCCGCACGTCCCCACGCGCCTCGTCGAGCGTCTTGCCGTTCTCGAGCGTGACGATCTTCGCCAGCTCCTCGAAGTGCTCCTCCAGCAGCGACCGGTACTTGAACAACACGCCCGCCCGCTTGGTAGGGGGGGTGTTGGACCACGCGACGAACGCCTTTTGCGCCGCTTGAACCGCCGCGTCCACCTCCGCCGAGCCGCCCATCGGCGTGCGAGCGATCAGCTCGCCCCGTGAGGGGTTGAACACCGGCCCATGCTCCGCCGTCGCCGGCCGCAACCACTGCTTGCCGATGAGCATGGGGACGATCTGGGCTTCCATCGCCGGGCCGCGGGACGTCGAGGTCATGAATCACTCCTGGTCTGGATTTTTCCCATAATGCCGAGTATTTCATCCTATCATATCACCAGTCCGCCGGCACCCACGCGGCGACATATCCTCCGGAGATGATCTTGCTTGACCTGCTGCCCCTGTTCTTGCTGGCCACTTTCCTGCTCACGGCGATATACGCCCTGACGATCTATCGCGGCCTGACCCACCCCTCGCGTCGCGCCGCCGGCTGGGCGCTAGCCCACGATCTGCCCACGGACCCCGCCGGCTTCGGCCTGGAATTCCAGGAACTGTCGATCCCTCTGCCCGACGGCAAGCACGCCCCCACCTGGCTCGTCCACGGGCGGGCAGCCAACGCCCCCATCCTGGTCGTCTGCCACGGCTGGTCCGAGAGCCGCTACGTCATGCTCAAGCGTCTGCCGCTCTGGAGCGAGCTCTTCTCGGCCGTCCTCCTCTACGACCTGCGCGCTCACGGCGACTCCCCGCACCACGCCAGCTTCGGTGGCCCACCGGAAGCGGATGACCTGCGGGCGATCCTCGAACAACTCCCCCCTCATCTCCACAGCAATCCCTCGATCGTCCTGTTGGGCCTGTCGATGGGCGCCTCCATCGCCATGCAGGCCATCGTACGCGACAACCTTTCGCCTGCGCCTATCGCTCTGATCGCCGAAGGCGCCTACCGTCATCGTCTCACCCCCGTCGCCGGCTACCTCCGTCAACGACGCTGGCCGACATGGCCCTTCCTCAACCTCGTCGGCCTCTACCTGAGTCTTTTTCCCAAGAGATTCGGCCCCCTCGACGGCCTGACCCGGATAGAAAAAGTCACGCTGCCCACGCTCTTCATCCACGGCCAATTCGACGCCATGTGCCCCCTGGTCGACGCCCAAGCTCTGGCCCAGCATGCGCCCTCAGCCCGTTGCGTCATCTTCCAGGGGGCCGATCACCTGAACATGGCCGAGCTCGACCCCCAGACCTACCAGACCGCGATCGATGATTTCCTCCGAACCCTCGGACTTCCCCAACCCCCAATCCCTGATCCCTCCTCTTGCCCCCGCGTCATCACCCGGTATAACTCCCCTCCATGTCCACATGGAAAGTAGCTGGTCTCGGCGCGGGCAGTTTCGTCTTCGGTCCCACCACCATCGCCGGTGTCGTCCGCGACCACGACCTCGGCGCGGGCGAGCTGGCCCTGATGGACGTCGACGCCGACGTGCTCGACCGCATGACCGCCGTGGCCGAGCGTCTCGCGGCCGATCTGCATCGCCCCATCCGCGTCACCGCCCACACGGACCGCGCCGCCGCCCTCGCCGGCGCCGACTTCGTCATCTGCGCCGCCGCCCCGCAGATGCACAAGCGCCACGCGATCGACCGCCAGATCATCCAGCAGCACTACCCCCAGCACCTGATCACCGAGTTCGGCGGCGTCGCCGGCCTGAGCTACTCCCTTCGTCAGATCGCCTTCATCGAACAGGTCGTCGCCGACATGCGTCGCCTCTGCCCCAAGGCCTGGCTGCTGATGTCCTCCAACCCCTTGCCGCGCGTCTGCCAGGCCGCCGAGGCGCTCGGCGTGTCCACCGCCGGCTTCTGCTGGGTGTCGGTCGTCGGCTACGGCATGCTGCATCATCTGCTCACGGGCCAGCGCGCCACCGGCTCATTCGACGGCTACGCCAACCTTGGCAACCTCTACAAAACCACGATCGCCGGCCTGAATCACTTCACCTGGATCATCCAGGCCCAGGACGCCATGACAGGCCGCGACCTGCTGCCCGATCTGCGGCAGCGCTTAGCCGCCGGCCAGACCATCGGCCAACCCAACAGTGAGTCCCTGCTCCGCCAGACCGGCTATCTGCTATCGAGCGGCGACACCCACGTCCAGGACTTCCTCCCGCCCCCGCCATCACTGCCGCCCCAGCACGACCCCTGGCACGGCGACGCCCGCGAACGCGCCGAGCGCATGCAACTCCTGTCCGACGTCGGCGCCGGCAAGCTGCCTTTCTCCAAGCTCCACATCGCCTGGGAGTGCCCGGGCGACCTGATCGCCGGCATGCTCCTGGGCAAGCCCATCACGCTTCACTCGCTCAACCTCGTCAACCGCGGCCAGATCCCCAATCTTCCTCACGGCGTCTTCGTCGAAACCCCCGCCACGGTCAACGCCGCCGGCCCGCACCCTCAGACCGTCACGCTACCCGAGAGCATCCTGCCCCTGTGCCTCCGCACCGCCGCGGTCACTGACACGATCGTCCAGGCCGCCCTGAAACGCAGCCGCGCCCTGGTGCGCAAGGTCGTCGACCTCGACCCCACCATCACCGACAAAACCGCCGGCCAGGCCGCCGCCCAAGCCGTGCTCGCAGCCCACGCCGACATGATCGGCCAGTACACTTAAGAGCCATGCCCTTCTTCAGCTTCCACGGCGGCCACAGCTCCGACTATTGCCGTCACGCCTACAGCCGGCTGGGCGCCATGGTCCAGCACGCTCACGAGATCGGCTTTACCCACCTGGGCCTGAGCGAGCACGCCCCGCGCTTCCGGCAGCAGGACCTCTACGCCGACGAAGAAGGCCTGACACCCGCCGATCTGATGGCCATGTTCGATGCCTACCGCCGGCGCGCGTTCGAGCTCCAACGCGAGTACCGAGGGAAACTCGAGATCCTCGTCGGCTTCGAGACCGAGGTGATGCCTCCTAACGACGGCCTATCTCGCATGGCCGAACTCTTCCGGGGGGGCGGCTTCAACTACCTCGTCGGCAGCGTCCACAGTGTCGGCGACCACTGGCTCGACTACACGCCCCAGCACACCGCCGCGGCGGCGAAAGACCTCGGCGGCGTCGAAGCCCTCCAACTCGCCTACTTCCAGCAGGTCGCACGCCTCGTCGAGACGCTCCGTCCCCACGTCGTGGGCCACCTCGACCTCATCCGCAAATTCGACGGCCCCAATCCCACCTTCACCCCCCAAGTCTGGCGCGCCATCGACGCCACCCTCGAGGTCATCGCCACCCACGCCGGCGTCTTGGACGTCAACGCCGCCCCGTCGCGTCGCAACACCGGCCCTGTCTACCCACTGCCCGAGATCCTCACCCGTGCCCGCCGCATGGGCATCCGCGTCACCCTCGGCGACGACAGCCACAGCGTCGACGACGTCGGCAACGGCCTGTCCGCCAGCCTCGCCGCCATCGCCCAGGCCGGCTACACCTCGGTGAGCTACATCACGCTCGAAAACAACCAACCCATCTGGCACGACGCCCCGATCGACACCGTCCGCCCCACGCGCAGATAGAAAATGCCCATGAATCTCGCCTCACGCATCGACCACACGATCCTCAAGCCCGAGGCCACGCTCGCCGACGTGCAACGCCTCGCCGACGAGGCCAAGGCTCACGGTTTCGCCAGCGTCTGCGCCAACCCCATCTTCGCCGCCGCCCTCTCCCGCATGCTCGCCGGCTCCCCGGTCAAGACCTGCTGCGTCGTCGGCTTCCCTTTCGGCGCTGCTAAGTCGACCGTCAAGGCCATCGAAGCCACCGTCGCCGTCAAGGACGGCGCCGAGGAGGTCGACGTCGTCGCCCACCTGCCCCTGCTGCTGGAACGGAACCTTCCGGGGGTCAAAGGCGAACTTCTCGAAGTCAACAAGTCCGCCCGCGCCGCCAACCCCCGCGTGACCATCAAAGTGATCGTCGAGTCCGCGCTATTGATGCAGGGCGTCAGTCCCGACGAGGCCGAGGCCCGCATCGCCCTCGCCTGCCGGGCTGTCCGCGAGTCCGGGGCCGACTTCATCAAAACCTCCACCGGCTACCACCCCGCCGGCGGCGCCTCGATCGAGGCGGTAAGGCTGATGAAGAAGCACTCCCAGGGCCTCTACGTCAAAGCCTCCGGGGGCATCCGCACCTACGCCGACGCCAAGGCCATGCTCGACGCCGGGGCCGACCGTTTAGGCTGTTCCGCCTCTCTTGCTATCCTGTCGGCACCCCCAATCCCTAACCCCTAATCCCGAACCCCTTCCCCCATGCACACCCTCACCCTCGGCAACGTCGCCATCGGCCCCGACCAGCCCCTGTGCATCATCGCCGGCCCATGCGTGGCCGAGTCGGTCGATCTCTGCCTCCGCATCGGCGAGGCGATGCGCGATCGCTGCGTGAGCCTGGGCTTCGGCTACATCTTCAAGGCCTCCTTCGACAAGGCCAACCGATCGAGCATCCAGAGCTACCGCGGCCCCGGCGTGGAGGAGGGCATGGCCCTCCTGGAGCGCGTCAAGTCCGAGCTCGGGGTCCCCGTCACGACCGACATCCACCTCCCCGAGCACGCCGCCCAGGCCGCCCCGGTCGATCTCCTGCAGGTCCCCGCCTTCCTCGCCCGCCAGACCGACCTGCTCATCGCCGCCGCCGCCACGGGTAAACCTGTCAACGTCAAGAAGGGCCAGTTCATGGCCCCCGACGAGATGGCCAACGTCGTCGAGAAGCTCACCGCCGCCCACGCGTCCGGCATCATGCTCACCGAGCGCGGCACCTTCTTCGGCTACCACCGTCTGGTCAACGATTTCGTCGGCCTGGGCGACATGATGGAGCACGGCTGGCCCGTCTGCTTCGACGCCACGCACTCCACCCAGCAGCCCGGCGCCGGCAAAACTTCTGGCGGCCGACCCGAACGCGCTCCCTTGCTCGCCCGCGCCGCCGTCGCCGCCGGCGTGCAGGCCCTCTTCCTTGAGACCCATCCCGATCCCACCCACGCGAAGTCGGACGCCTCAACCATGCTCCCGCTCGACGCCGCCCTGGTCCTGCTCGAGGACCTGCACCGCATCCGCAAGGCTCTGGTCGCCTTCAGCCCCCGGAACCCCCGGAACCCCCGGAACCCGCAGTAACGCGTGCGTCACGAGACAGCGGCAGGGGGGTCACCCTCATCCGCCGCAAAATTTCTCGCCATCTTTTGATCCTTCCACTATCATGTCTACGTAGAGTCCTTTGCACGCAGCGCCTTGCTGGAAGGGCCAGGTCATGGACCACCTCGATCACTGCCTCCGCGTCGCGGGTCGGCGTCTGATCTGGCAGGCCGTCCTGATCTGGGCGGGGTGGTCCGCGCTGGTTTTAGCTCTGCTCGCCGCGATCGCCATCGTCCTGCACCGCATCCAACTCTGGGACAGCTCCGCCTGGCCGACGGTCGATCCCCGCAAGGCCCTGCCCGTCACCATCGCAGCGCTCTTGATCGTCTCGTTGGGCGTGGGCGTGCTCGTCGCCATGCTGACGCGCCGCTCCCCCGAGGCCGTCGCCGTCCTGATCGACCATCGACTCGAACTCAAGGACCGTTTCGGTTCCGCCCTCTACTGCAAGCCGCGCGCCCACGACGACCCCTTCGCCGCCCAGGTCTTCCAGGACGCCCGCGAGAAGGCCCGCGACCTGGCCGGCTCATCCCAACTGCGACAGGCCTTCGCCCTCCGCCTGCCCCGCCACTGGACGGGCTTTGTCCTGATCGCGCTGTTGGCAGTCTCTCTCTTCCTCTTCCTGCCCACCGACCTCGACCCCTTCGGCCTAGCCGCCGCCCGCGCCGAGCAGGCCGCCGCCCAGCAACAAGCCGCCGAGGCCCGCGAGAACATCGCCAAGGCCCAGCAAACCCTCGAACAGCTCAAGCAGCTGACCGCATCAACCAACACCACCCAATCCCTCGAGATGGCCAAGCTCCAGGCCCAGCTCCAGGAGCTCACCGAGCGCGACCTAGACCAGCCGCGCACCCAGCGCCAGCTCACCGCCGAGGTCTCGGCCGTCCACGACCAACTGGCCAGCCTCGCCCAGCAGCAGGAAAAGCAGCTCCAGCCGCTCGAGACCGCCATGTCCCAGCTCGACCCCAAGACCACTGGTCCCGCCGATGCCTTCGCCGACGCCCTGCGCCGCGGCGACTTCCAGGCCGCCGCCGCCGCCCTGGACCAACTCACCCAGCAGATGCCCAACCTCTCCGACGAGGAGAAAGATTCGCTCAAACAACAACTCAACAACCTCTCCCAGCAGCTCCAGAGCGCCGCCGCCGAGCAGGCCCGCCAGCAGCAGGAGCTTGAAAAATCCCTCAGCGACGCCGGCCTCTCCCAGCAACAGATCCAGCAGCTCGCCCAGGGCCAGATGGACCCCAACGCCCTGCAGCAGGCTCTCGCCCAGCAGGGCCTGAGCCCCCAGGAGGCCCAGCGCCTCGCCCAGCAGGCCCAGCAGCTCCAGGGCCAGTGCTCCAACTGCATGAACAGCCTCAGCCAGGGTCTGAACCAGATGGCCCAGAACATGAACAACCCCAGCCAGGGCCAACAGGGCCAGCAAGGACAACAAGGCCAACAGGGTCAGCAGGGCCAGAACCAGGCCCAGCAGATGCTCAGCCAGATGGCCCAGATGCAGGGCGCGCTCAGCCAGTATCGCCAGGCCCAGAACCAGCTCTCGAACGCCATGCCCGGCAACGGCCAGGGCCCGGGCTCCAGCAACCAAAATCAGAAGGGCAACGGCAACGGCCAAGGCGGCGCGGGCAAGGGCGGCGTCATGGCCGGCACCGAGGAGGGCAACGACCCCATCGGCCGCGAGCAGTGGACCACCGGCACCGACTCGACCGCCGTCAGCGACGCCCACGACTCCCAGGGCCGCGTTCTGGCCAGCTGGATGACCCCCGGCGGCGCGATCAAGGGCGACGCCCAGGTCGAGTTCGACCAGGCCGTCACCGCCGCCCAGTCCGACGCCGAGAAGGCCGTCGCCGAGGACCGCGTCCCTCGTCACTACCAATCGACGGTCCGCAGCTACTTCGACCAGATCCCCAAGTCC
>JADZCW010000062.1 GCA_020851395.1 Phycisphaeraceae bacterium | reverse complement strand
TCCTTCATCGCCTCGCGCAGCGCCGGCAGATCGAGTGTGCCCTGCCCCCGGAGGGGGTTGCCACGCTGGAAAAACTCCGCGAAACGGTGGTCAGCGGGAGACGGTGCGCGAGCTGTCCCGGTAGCGGGGTATGGGGTACGGGGTACAGGGTACGGAGCGGAAGATGCACCGGAGCCCTGTGGTGCATCCTCTCCCCTGTACCCCGTACCCTGTACCCCGTACCCCCCCGGAAGTTCCTCTCCCCCCACGCTCGGCGTCAGATCACTCCCCAAGAGCTTCTGTCGCACAGCCGTCAGCACCAGCCCATGTGCCCGACTCGGCTCGCGGAAGCGCACCTCAGCCTTGGAGGGATGCACGTTGACGTCCACCTCGCCGGGGTCGATGTCGAGCATGACCACGGCCAGAGGGAACTTATCCATCGGCATCAGCCCGCGGTAGGCCTCTTTCACCGCGTGCTGGAGGTTGCGATCGCGGATGGGCCGGCCGTTGACGTAGAGGTGGATGAACTTGGCCGTCGCCCGGGCGAGGCTCGGCGCACCGGCCAGGCCCCAGACGCCGGCGCGAGCGATGTTGTGCGGCAGCTCGTGCGAGAATTCGAGCAATCCCTCGGCCAGTTCCTTGCCCAGGAGGTCGATGCACCGCTGGGCCGGCGTGTCGGCGGGCTCGAGGTCGAGCGTCGTCCGGCCGTTGTGGCTCAGGCGGAACGCCACGGTGGGATGGACCATGGCGATGCGCGTGACGGCCTCGGTGACGTGGGCCATCTCCGTCGGCCCCTGCCGCAGGAACTTGCGCCTCGCCGGCGTGTTGAAGAACAGGTCGCGGATCTCGATGACCGTCCCGGGCGCGCCGGCCGCCGGTGCGACGCCGGACGTCTCGCCGCCGACGGACTCGATCATCGCCGCCTCGTCGGCGGGCTTGCCATTGATCCTCGCCCGGCTGGTCAGACGCAAGCGGCTGACAGACGCGATGGACGCCAGCGCCTCGCCGCGGAAGCCCAGCGTCCCGATGGCGGCGAGTTGTTCGGCCGTCTGGAGCTTGCTCGTGGCGTGCGGCGCCAGGGCCAGGGGCAGCTCATCGGCGGGGATGCCGCAGCCGTCGTCGCTGATGCGGATGAGCTGGCGTCCGCCGTCCTCTACGGCCACGTCGATGCGTGTCGCCCCGGCGTCGAGGCTGTTCTCGACGAGCTCCTTGACCACGCTGGCCGGACGCTCGATCACTTCGCCGGCGGCGATCTGATTGACCAACAGCAGCGGCAGCGGCCGGATGGGCATGGCGAGGGTTATGGTAGCAGAGCCCCCTCGCCAAGTCCCCAAATGCCTTACACTATCGCCCTTATTCAGGAGGTTTTTCCGCCATGATCGCGGCCCATGACGTTGTGCTCTTTCAGGGCGATTCGATCACCGATTGCGGCCGGGTGCACAACGCCCCGCCGGGGATGGAAGTCGATCAGCTCGGGCGCGGCTATGTGATGCTCGCGACCAGCCAGATCCTCCAGCGGATGGCCGGCCAGAACGTCAAGGTGATCAACAAGGGCATCTCCGGGAACCGCGTGACGGACCTGCGCGACCGCTGGCAGGCCGACTGCATCGACCTGCGGCCGAACCTGGTGAGCATCCTCGTCGGCGTCAACGACACCTGGCACGGCTTCCTGCACGGCAAGGACCGGGGCGTGCCGGTGGACGTCTACGGCCGGGTGTACCGAGAGCTGCTCGAGAAGACCGTGCAAAAACTTCCGGGGGTGAAGCTGGTGCTCGGCGAGCCGTTCACGTTCCGCTGCGGCAAGGTGACCGAGGCGTGGGAGCCGGAGATGAGCCAGCGATTGGCGATCGTGCGCCAGCTGGCCAAGGATTTCGGCGCTCGGCTGGTGCCGTTCCAGGCTGAGATCGACAAGGCGCTGCGGGTCATGAGCGGCGACTACTGGGCCCACGACGGCGTGCACCCGAAACTGGCGGGGCACGGCTTGCTCGCCAGGATCTGGCTCAACGCCGTGCTGGGCTGGTGAGGCTAAGGTGCGGCCGCAGACCTTTATCCTGACCTGACGATAGGAATCCGATGCCGCAGACGCTCAGTGAGATCCGGGGACTTCTCGAGGCCCACGGCCTGCGGCCGAAGAAGCGGTTCGGGCAGAATTTCCTGATCGACGCCAACCATCTCCGCAAGATCGTCGAGGCCGCGGACGTCCGACCAGGCGAGGTGATCATCGAGGTCGGTCCGGGGACGGGGACGCTCACGCGCGAGCTGCTGGCGGCCGGGGCGGTGGTGGTGGCGGTGGAATTGGACCACGAGCTTGAGCCGATCCTGCGCGACGTGCTTGCGGAGTTCACCGATCGCGCGGAGCTGATCTTCGGCGACGCCCTGGACGGCAAGCGGGCGATCAACCCGGCCGTGATGGCGGCGGTCGAGGCGGCGATGGCCCGGCGGGGGGGCTCGACGTTCAAGCTCGTGGCGAACCTCCCCTATCAGGCCGCCACGCCGGTGTTGGCGAACCTGGCGGCGGATGAGCCCCGCATGACCAAGGCCGTGGTGATGGTGCAGAAAGAAGTGGCTGAGCGTTTGGAGGCTGAGCCCGGCGGCAAGGATTATGGCCCGGTGGGGGTGGTGGTGCAGGCGATGTGCCAGGTGCGGATGGTCTCGACGCTCTCGGCCGGCTGCTTCTGGCCCGAGCCGGGGGTGGCGTCGGCCGTGGTGGAGTTGACCCGGCGCCAGACGCCGCTGACCGACGACCCCGCCGGCCTGGCGGCGGGCCTGGGCGTGCTCTTCGGCCAGCGACGCAAGCAGATCGGCTCGATCCTGCGGAAATATGGGAAAGATAGGGGTATCACGGTCCAGCTTCCCCCCGGGGTGAGCGAAACGCAGCGTCCCGAGGAGCTTAGCGTCGGGAAATTGATCGAGCTGGTCCGGGCAATGGCCCCGGCATAGCATCAGGCGTCTATTTCACAGGGGCCTGACAGGACAGCCGCCCCACGGAGTCAGATGATGCGCAAAACGGCGCCCAAGACGCTGGTGGCCATCCCGGTCTACAACGAGCAGAAGTACGTCACGCGCGTGTTGGAAGAGGTGCGCAAGTACGCCCAGAACATTCTGGTCGTCGACGACGGCTCGACGGATGACACGCCTGTCCTGTTGGCGCGACAGCCGGTCGAGGTCGTCCGCCACGCGACCAACCGCGGCTACGGACAGTCGATGATCGACGCCTTCCGCTGGGCCCGCTGCTACGAGTACGACTGGCTGATCACCATGGACTGCGACGAGCAGCACGAGCCCGCGAGCCTGCCGGACTTCTACGCGGCGATCGCGGCTGGCGGGGCGGACGTCGTCAGCGGCAGCCGGTATCTCAGCAATGCGCTGCCCAGCGACATGCCGCCCTCGGACCGGCGGGCGATCAACCGGGAAGTGACGCAGTGGGTCAACTGCTGCCTGAGCGTGCCGATCACCGACGCCTTCTGCGGGTTCAAGGCTTACCGCGTCGAGGCCCTGAGGAAGCTGCGCTTCAGCGAGCGGGGCTACGCCTTCCCCCTGCAGTTCTGGGTGCAGGCGGCTGCGCATGGCCTGCGCGTGGTCGAGGTGCCGATCCGGCTGATCTACAACGACCCCAACCGCAGCTTCGGCGGCAAGCTCGACGACGCGGAGCATCGCCTGGCCCACTACCGGCAGGTGTTCGAGGCGGAGATGGCCAAGTTCCCGTCGCTGGCACCGGTCATGCAGGAGGTCGAGCCCTGCTCCTGCTGCTGCGAGAGCGACGGGCAGACGAGCGAGTCGACGGCCGGCTGCACGGGGCCGGTGGGTGTGGACGACGAGGGGAAGTAACGTTTGCATCACGTGACGGATCGATGGCCACGGGGTATGTTCGGCCTGTCATGCGCGTAGTGGTGGAGCCTACAACGTTGAAGCGGGTGACGCCCGGGCCGGATCGGGGCCGGGGCGCGGTGGTCGCCACGGGCCATCAGGCGTGGTTGTGGCACCCCGGGATATTGGCCAAGGATTTCGCGGCCGCTGCGGCATCCGGGGGGCGGGCGGTGCACTGGGTGGTGGATCAGGACGTGCACCCGGCCCTGGGGCTGGATGTGCCGGTCCTGACGACTGATGGACGGCTTATCGCCGAGCACCTCGAGCTAGGCCGCCAGCGGCCGGACGTGCCGACGGGATTCTGCGAGCCGATCCCCCCGGGAGATGCCGTGCGGAAGCTTGATGAATTCGTCGAGCAATGCCGGGCGACGAACCGGCACGTGCTGGCAGACCTCTCAACGGTGCGACAAGCCTGGGAGGGCGGCGGCAGGGAAACGTCCCTGGCGAGGCAGGTGGCGGGTGTCGTGCAGCGGATGCGTCTGGAAGCTGATCCCTCGCTGGCATCGCTGGAGATTCGCTTTGTCTCTGAACTGAGCGAAGACAAGGCGTTTGTCGAATTCGTCCGGCGGATGCGAGAAGACGCCGAGGCGTGCGTGCGGGCGTATAACCGCGCGGCGACCGAGCATCCGGGGGCGGGCATCGGCCTGTTACGTGTCGAGCGTGAGCGCGTGGAGCTGCCGCTCTGGGCGGTGGCGTGGACAAAACCGCGTCAGCGCGTGTTCGCGGACATCGCCGGGGGCGGGTCAGCCGACTTGGTGCTCGAGGATGGACGCGGCGTGGAGGAGGTGGGCTACGCCTTGGCCCCGCGCGCCCTGGCGCTGACGGCGACGATGCGCGGCGGGGGCCTCTGCGACCTGTTCATCCACGGCAAGGGCGGGGGCGTCTACGACCACGTGATGGAGGCGTGGTGGTCGTCCTGGACGGGCCAACCGCTCGCTCCGATGGCTGTGGTCAGCGCGGACGTTCACCTGGACCTTGAGGCCCAGACGGCCAGCCCCGCCGACGTGCGACGGGCGGTCTGGCGGGCGCATCACCTGCCGCACAACCTCGACCGCGAGTTGAACCTCGACGGCGAGACGGCCGCCCGCAAGGCGGAACTGCTGACGACGATGGATCAAGACCGCGACCCCCGGCGGCGCGGCCAGGCGTTCGCTGAGATTCACCGGATCAACAGCGACTGGGCCCGCGAATATGCCGATGAAATTGACCAGGCCAGACGGGTTGTCGACCGGGCTCGCCTGGGCGTGGCCAACGCGGCGGCGGCCGGCCGGCGGGACTGGTGTTTTGGCCTCTATCCCCGGAAGATGATGGCGGATCTGGCGGCGAGCGTGGCGGGTCGAGTTAGGGCGTGAGCCGCAACCCCCGGGGGCTCTTCCCCGGTTCGAGGGTGCCATGAACGCGAAAGAGACAATGGCGGGCATCGAGCGCGTGACGGCCGACGGTCTAATCAGGCTGCCGGCCCGTCCCGCCGACGCTCACAAGGGGACCTTCGGCACGGTGATCGTGGTGGGGGGCTGCTCGACCATGCTCGGCGCTCCGGCCATTGCCGCCCGCGGGGCGCTGCGGGGCGGGGCAGGCCTGGTGAAGATCGCTACCCTTCCGGGGGTGCTGCCTTGGTCGATCGTGATCGAGCCCGGGGCGACGGGCATCTGCGTGGACTGGGAGGCTGACCCGGCTGCCGCCGTGTCGCTGATCGAAGCGGCCGACCCGCAGGGCAAGGCTGTACTAGCCGTGGGCCCCGGCCTGGGCGCGTCCGAGGAAGCGGGCGAAGTAGCCCGCACACTCTGGGCCAAGCGAGGCACACGACGGATCGTCCTCGACGCGGATGGGTTGAATCATTTGGCCAAGGGTCAATCGTCGTACCCCCCGGCAAAGCCGGGGGCTGAAACGGGCGGGGGCCCCCCGGTTCATGGCGTGATGACGCCGCATCCGGGCGAGTTTGCGCGCCTGGCGTCGCCGCTGGGCATCACGGAAAGCCCGACGGATGAATCGCAGCGCGTCCACGCCGCCGTGAAGCTGGCCCGCGCGCATGGCGCAGTGGTGGCGCTCAAGGGCCATCACACCGTCGTCACCGACGGCTGGCGCATCTACGTCAACGACACGGGCAATCCCGCCCTGGCCACCGCCGGCAGCGGCGACGTTCTGACGGGCCTGATCGCAGCCCTCATGGCCCAGGGCCTCGACGACTTCAACGCCGCCGCCCTGGGCGTCCGCCTGCACGGCAAGGCCGGCGACCTCTGGGCCGCGGAGTATGGTCAAGCAGGTCTGCGCGCGGTGGAGTTGGCGGATCGTCTCCCAGTGGTCATGCGACAGTAAGACATACGGCCGTGTCACCTGACGCGGCCGCAGGTGCTTCCAGATATCAATCGCGGGCTTCACGCCGGCGTGGGCAGGATCGTCGGCGGGGCGTCGCCGTCGAGGCGGGTGTTCTTGGGCTGAACGGTCCGGCCCTTGTTGCCCTTGTCCTGCTCGGCCCGCAGCAGGTCGCCGACGGTGGGCTTGTTCAGCTGCTGGCCCTTCATGATGCGGTCGACCTCGTCACGGTTGAGCGTCTCGTAGCGGAGCAGCGCCTGGGCCAGGTCGTCGAGCTGCTGACGGTGCGTCTCGAGCAGCACGCGCGTCTCCTGGTAGGTCTGGTCGATCAGGTGTTTGACCTCCTGGTCGATGACGGCGGCCGTCTCGTCGGAGTAGGACCGCTCGGGCTGCTCCCAGGGATTGCGGGATTCGTCCGTGCCCAGGAGTTGGAAGCCGAGCTTCTCGCTCATGCCGAACTGGGTGACCATGGCCCGGGCGATGTTGGTCGCCTGGCGGATGTCCATGGCCGCGCCGCTGGAGATGTCGCCGCAGAACATCTCCTCGGCGATCCGCCCGCCGAAGGTCACGCGGAGCTGCGAGAGCAGCCGCTTGCGCTGATGAATGTGGCGGTCCTTCTCCGGCAGCATGAAGGTCACGCCCAGGGCCTGGCCGCGGGGGATGATGGTGACCTTGTGCAGCGGCTCGGAGTTGTCGTCCTGGAGCATGACCAGGGCGTGGCCCGCCTCGTGGTAGGCGATGACGCGCTTCTCGTCCTCGTCGATCTTGTGGCTCGTGCGCGCCCGGCCCCACTTGACCTTGTCGCGGGCCTCCTCGAGGTCCGCCTGTTCGACGTGCTCCTTGCCCGCGAGGGTGGCGGCGATGGCGGCCTCGTTGATGATGGCGGCCAGGTCCGCCCCGCTGAACATCGGCGTGCCGCGGGCCAGACGCTCGAGGTCGGTGTTGGGCGACATCTTGATCTTCTTGCTGTGGACGCGCAGGATCTCCATGCGTCCGGCCAGGTCCGGCAGGGGCACGCTGATCTGCCGGTCGAACCGGCCCGGGCGAGTCAGCGCCGGGTCCAGCACGTCCGAACGGTTCGTGGCGGCCATGACGATGACCTGGTCGGAGCTCTCAAAGCCGTCCATCTCCACGAGGATGGCGTTGAGCGTCTGCTCGCGCTCGTCATGTCCCCCGGAAGAGAAACCCGAGCCGCGTCGCCGGCCCACGGCGTCGATCTCGTCGAGGAAGATGATGCAGGGGCTGTTCTCGCGGGCCTGCTGGAAGAGGTCGCGCACGCGGGCCGCACCGACCCCGACGAACAGCTCGACGAATTCGGACCCGCTGATCGAGAAGAAGGGAACGCCGGCTTCGCCGGCCACGGCACGCGCCAGCAGCGTCTTGCCCGTACCGGGCGGGCCCACGAGCAGGATGCCCTTTGGAACATGGGCGCCGAGCCGCCCAAAGGTCTTCGGGTCCTTCAGGAAGGCGACCACCTCCTTGAGTTCATCCTT
>JADZCW010000061.1 GCA_020851395.1 Phycisphaeraceae bacterium | reverse complement strand
GTCGGCGGGATGGCCCGCTACGACCAGGACAGCTACTACCGGATGAGCCAGGACACGCACCACGTGCCGGGCAATCCGTGGTTCATCTGCACGCTCTGGCTGGCGCAGTGGCGGATCGCCCGGGCCAAGACGATCGAGGAACTCAGGCAGGCCCTGCCCGTGCTCGACTGGGTCAGTCAGCACGCGCTGCCGTCGGGCGTACTGGCTGAGCAGGTGCATCCGGAGACCAACGCGCCGCTGTCGGTCTCGCCGCTGACGTGGAGCCACGCGACGGTGGTCTCGGTGGTGACGGCCTACACCCAGAAGCTCGCGGCGATAAAGATGGGGCACAAGGAACTGTGCATGACGGGCTTCGCCGACCCGGCGGCGCAGTGGGTAACGCCGCGGTCGGTGCTGCCGCTGCCGAGAATTGAGAGCCTGGCGGCGATGGAGGCCACGCCGGCGTCGAAGCCCGCCCCCTCGAAATCGACGACGGCTTAGTTTTCAACCAGCGCGATGGGCATGGCTGGCTCGGCCTGGGTATAGAAGGTGTCCAGGACGGTGTGCCATTCGTCCGCGGTGTGCACGGCGATGAAGGCCTTGGCCACGTTGGCGGCGTCGGGGTGGTGGCGGGAGAACTTGATCCCGAACTTGCGCATCATCATCGACGCCCCCCGCTCGCCGTGAAGGCGACAGGAGAGCTCGAAGTGGTCCAGCAGGACTTGACGCTGCTGGGCGATGGTGGGCGGGCGGTTGGCGGCGTCCAAGTCACCGGTGGCGATGGCGCGACACTGGGCGAAGATCCAAGGGTTGCCGATGCAGCCGCGGGCGATCGAGACAGCGGCGACACCGGTCTGCTCGATCATGCTAAAGACGTCGGCGGCGGTCCAGATGTCGCCGGAGCCGAAGATCTGGAAGGAGGGTACGGGGTACGGGGTACAGGGTACGGGGGAAGAGGATGGGGGCGTGTACTGCTGGACGAGGTTGCGGAGGAACTCCCAGCGGGAGGGGCCGATGTACTTCTGCATGACGCTGCGGGGGTGGACGGTGGCGGCGGCGTAGCCGTACTCGATGACCTTCTCGAAGATCCGGTGAAAATCGCGCTCGGCCTCGGGGCTGTCGTCGGTGCCGCGCCGCAGTTTGACCGTGGTGGGGACTTCCGGGGGGACGGCCTGGCGGACGGCGTCGAGGATGGCGATGGCGTCCTGGGGCTGGCAGAGCAGGTGGCCGCCGCGGCTGCGCTTGCGGATCTTCTTGACGGGGCAGGCGAGGTTGACGTCGATCACGTCGTAGCCGAGCCCGACGAGGATCTTGGCCGCCTGGGCGATGTCCGCCGGGTGCGAGCCCATGAGCTGGCCGGCGATGGGGTGGTCGTCGGGGTCGAGCTCAGCGGCCTTGAGGCCCTTTCCGCCCTGGATGAGGAAGACGTCGAGCATGGCCTCGGTCACGCAATAGGGGCAGCCGTGCCGGCGGGCGACGAGGCGCATGGCGGCGTCGGAGTAGCCGGCCAGGCCGGCCTGGTAGAACGGGACGTCGAGCGTGAGGTTGCCGAGGCGGATCATCGCGGGCATTATAAGCTGCGGTTCGCAGTCCCCATCCGCCCCCAACCTGGAGAGGCCCTTGGTAAGCGCACAATCTGCTCGAATGACGCGATCGCTGGTCGTGGTGATGTTGATCCTCGTCGTGAGCCTGACGACGGCCTGTCGCAACCCCTACCCCAAGGCGGACAAGAAGCTCGCGGCCGAGCTCTCGCAACTGGTCTATCCCAAGGACGCCCCGATGGGCGAGGACCTGGACATCCTCGTCCGCCGCGACGGCGGGACGCTCCGCGTGGTCAACCGCACCCCCCGGAAGTTTGAGAACGTGCAGCTCTGGCTCAACCAGCAGTGGGTGGGCAAGATCGACGCCATCGACATCGGCCGGGAGAACACCTTCAGCCTCGGCCGGTTCGTCAATCAGTACGGGGAGAAATACCCCACGGCCGGTCTGCTGAACCCGGATCGCGCCCTCAAGCTCGTGCTAGCTGAACTCTTCGACCCCGCCACGGGCAAGCGGCATCGGTTGACGGTGCTCTTAAGGCAGTAAGTTTTGGGGATGGGGTCAGGGATCAGGGAACAACCCATGGACGCCAACATG
The DNA here is from genome assembly GCA_020851395.1 of Phycisphaeraceae bacterium. Lineage (GTDB taxonomy): Bacteria > Planctomycetota > Phycisphaerae > Phycisphaerales > Phycisphaeraceae > JADZCW01. The sequence goes on along the minus strand of JADZCW010000061.1, from coordinate 1,160 downwards.
CTCTGGCAGCGTTATCGTCAGTACCTATGCGCCTGCCCGTCGCTGGGGATGTCGCTGGACGTCTCGCGGATGACCTTCGACGAGACGTTCCTCGGGAAGATGGCCCAGCCGATGGCTGACGCGCTTGACGCCATGGCCCAACTCGAGGCCGGGGCGATCGCCAACCCCGACGAGAAACGCATGGTGGGGCATTACTGGCTGCGCGCCCCGGAACTGGCCCCTAGCGATGAGATCGCCTCAGCCATCCGCAAGGCGGTCGAGCAGGTCAAGACCTTCACCGCCGATGTGCATGCCGGCAAGGTCGCCCCCCCTACCGCCAAGAAGTTCACGGACCTGCTCTTGGTCGGCATCGGCGGCAGCGCCCTGGGGCCGCAGCTCGTGGCCGATGCGCTCGGCGGGCTCGGTGGGCGCAAGGACAAACTCACCCCCCACTTCCTGGACAACACCGACCCCGACGGCTTCGACCGCGAATTGACTCGCCTGGGCTCGAAGCTCAAGAGCACGCTGACGCTGGTGATCTCCAAGTCCGGCGGGACCAAGGAAACCCGCAACGGCATGCTCGAGGTCGAGGCGGCCTACGCGAAGAAGAAGCTCGAATTCGCCAGGCACGCCGTGGCCGTGACGGGCGAGGGATCAGAGCTTGATAAGCACGCGCAAAAACAGGGCTGGCTCGCACGGTTCCCCATGTGGGACTGGGTCGGCGGGCGGACGAGCGTGCTCTCAGCCGTGGGCCTCCTGCCGGCGGCGCTGCAGGGCGTGGACATCGACGGGCTCTTGGCCGGGGCGGCGGAGATGGACCGGCTCACGCGATCGAAGGACGCGGCGAAGAACCCGGCCGCGATGCTGTCTCTCATGTGGCACTGGGCCACCGGCGGCGAGGGGCGCAAGCAGATGGTCATCCTGCCCTACAAGGACCGGCTGCTGCTGCTGTCCCGCTACCTCCAGCAACTGATCATGGAATCGCTGGGCAAGGCCCAGGACCTCGACGGCAGGCCCGTCAAGCAGGGGATCGCCGTCTACGGCAACAAGGGCTCGACGGACCAGCACGCCTTTGTGCAGCAGCTCCGTGACGGACTCGACGACTTCTTCGTGACATTCCTCGTCGTCCAGCAGGACCGCAAGGGCGCGAGCATGGAGGTTGAGCCCGGGGCGACCAGCGG
>JADZCW010000060.1 GCA_020851395.1 Phycisphaeraceae bacterium | reverse complement strand
GCGGTGTTGTAACGGTGGTGGCCGTCGGCGATGAAGGTGTCGCGGCCGCGCAGGGCGGCGGTGATTTTCTCGAGGGTCGGGGCGTCGTCGACGGCCCAGACCTCGTGCAGGACGTTGTCGTTGACGGTGCGGCCGAAGTAGTGGGCGGGGCCGGAGCGGACGACCTGTTCGAGCAAGGGGCCGACCTGGTTGCTGGCGTCGCTGTAGAGGCCGAAGATCGGCGAGAGCTGGGTGCGGGTGGCCTTCATCAGACGCAGGCGGTCCTCCTTGGCGGCGCTGAAGGTCTGCTCGTGGGGGAAAATTCCGCCGCTGCCGTCGGCGGCCGGGCCGAAGGGCTGGACGTTGAGGTTGGCGATCAGGCCGCGGCGCTGATGCGAACGGCCGAGGGCCTGGTAGGACTGTTGGTAGACAAAGACGGCCGGACGGGCGCGATCCTTCAGAACGCCGTCGGCGAGCCACTTGTGGTACTGCTCGCCGGCGAGGTCGTAGGTCTCCTGCGGCCCGAGGGCCTTGGCGGGCAGGTGGGGCAGATCGACGGCGACGATGTTGTGTGCGCTACGGGCGAGCAGGTCGCGCTTGCTGACGTCGGTCAGGACGTCGTAGGGCGGGGCGATACGGTCAGAAATGTCCACGCCGCGCGCGGCCGGGTCGGCGACGGGGGCGTAACAGACGGCTTGGACGGGATGGATCGCGGGCATGGGGTCTCGGGGTGGGATGAAGTGGCGGGGGAGCCGTCACGCCGACGGCAGGGATAGACAGGGTAGCGGGTGAAGAGAATCGCGGCCAATGGTTGGGGTACGGGGTACAGGGTACGGGGTAGAGAAAACAACCGCGTGATGGGTCGTCCCCTACTATCCTGTACCCCGTACCCTGTACCCTGTACCCATCACCACAGGCGATTAACGCCACTAGAATACGCACATGACCCACCTGGCCGTGGCCATCTTCGTGCATTCGGTTGAGCAGGCCCTTGCGGCGGCGTCGATGGCGGCGGAGCACGGGGCGGACATGGTCGAGTACCGTCTGGACGCCTACCGGGGGCCCGCGGCGAACCTGGCCCGGTTGGCGGAGCAGTCGCCGCTGCCGTGCGTGTGGACCTGCCGGCCGACGTGGGAGGGCGGGCAGTTCGTCGGGGAGGATGAGAAACGGCTGCCGATCTTCGAGGCGGGGTTGGCGAGCAAGCGGCCGCCGATCTATGTGGACCTGGAACTCGTGGCGTACCAGAAGAACGAGGCGACGCGCAAGGCCGTCGAGGGGATGCTCGCTTCGCCGAACCCGAATCGACCCGGGCCGCATGACACGGGGTTGATCCTGTCGAGCCATGACTTCACGGGGCGGCCGAGGGACCTCTTGCAGCGGATCGAGGCGATGGCGCAGACGCCGGGCTGCCGGGTGGTGAAGGTGGCGTGGCAGGCGCGATCATTGCGGGACAACCTTGAGGCCTTCGAGATCCTGCTGCGGCGGACGGGGCCGACGATCGCGCTGTGCATGGGCGAGTATGGGCTTCCCTCGCGCGTGCTGGCCAAGAAGTTCGGGGCGCTCTTAACCTTCGCGTCGCTCGACACGGACCAGGGCACCGCGCCGGGTCAGCCAACGCTGCAACAGCTCAAGCATCTCTACCGCTGGGACGCGATCAACGCACAGACGGCGGTCTATGGCGTGATCGGGCACCCAGTCGGCCACTCGATGAGCCCGGCGGTGCACAACGCGGGGTTCGCGGCGGCGGGGATCAACGCGGTGTATCTGCCGATGCCGATCCCGCCGGAGTATGAGCACTTCAAGGCGACCGTCGGCTCGTTCCTGGCCATGCCGGAACTGCACTTCCGGGGGGCGTCGGTGACGATTCCGCACAAGGAGAACCTGCTGCGTTTCGTCGAGGAGTCGGGCGGGAAGATTGAGCCGCTGGCCAAGCAGATCGGGGCGGCCAACACGCTGACGGTGCTCGAGGACGGCTCGCTCTACGCCTCGAACACGGACTACGCCGCGGCCCTGCACGCGGTGTGCGACAGCCTGGACGTCGAGCCGGCGGCGCTGGCCCAGCAGCGCGTGGCGGTGCTCGGGGCGGGCGGGGCGGCGAGGGCGATCGTGGCCGGGTTCGCGCATCACGGGGCGAACGTGGTGATCTACAACCGGACGCTGAGCAAGGCCCGGGCGCTGGCTGAGGAGTTCAAGAATCTGCCGGGCAAGGTCGTGGCCGCGCCGCTGGAGAAGCTCTGCCAGACGTGCTGCCCGATCCTCATCAACTGCACGCCGGTGGGCATGCACCCCCACGAGCGGGAGACGCCGGTGCCGGCCGAGTTCTTCAGCGGCACGGACGCCGGCTGCGCCGGGCCGGGGACGGTGGTCTTCGACACGATCTACAACCCGATCCACACACGACTGCTCCGCGAGGCGAGGCTGGCGGGGTGTGTGACGATCCCGGGGACGGAGATGTTCGTCCGCCAGGCGGCGGCGCAGTTCGAGCTGTGGACGAAGCATGAGGCGCCGCTGGAACTGTTTCGGCGGACGCTGATGGATCGGCTCACGCCTGGGACAGCGGAAGCATAAGGTTCATCTCAAGAACGTTTCTCGGCTGTTTTTTACGCGTCGCTCAATCAGCGAAAAACCTTGACATTTCTTTAGTAATGCAGTAAATATTCGTTAGTCTTTTATCAGGCTGGATCTTCACCGGCGACTTGCAGAGGAGCAGTCTCATGCGAAAGACGCTTTTGTTTGTTGTCACGATGCTTTGCACGGCAGTCCAGTCTTACGCCGCCATGCTTACTTATGATCTGACGGATCTCGTGGGGCAATATACGCTGACGGACCTCACTTCAGCATCTGACACACTACACGTGCAGGTCGTTAACACGTCCATCAATGCATCTCTGGTTGACAGGGTAACGTTGTACGCCACGGGCACAATCACCGCCGGGGTCTTCCAAGGCGACGGTGTGCTTCGACCCCATGAGCCCTACACAATTCCGGGCCTGCTCGCGATGAGCGTTTTCACTACTTGGACCGGTGACGGTACTTGGATCGAGCCTCTTGAGTCGGACCAACTCCACGACGAATCGTGGACGGTAAACGGACCATTCAACAACCCCCTGCTCATGCCATCACTGGATCCTCCGAGCATTTCCCCGGAATTTTCGCCGACAATTCATTTTGTGCTCTCGCAGGGCTTCATGGCTCCAAATATCCCATGGCTGACGGAGAGGGATCCCAATGACTACTACTACACGGGCTGGGAAGGCTTAGATGCGGTCACGCCGATCACGCTGACGATCACGGAGGCTTATATGGTAGTCGAGGCAAGGGTGGTCCCTGAACCGGCGACGCTGTCGCTGATGACGATTGCGGTCATCTCAGCGTTGCACCGATCGCGTCGCCGTGCATAAACGGCGAGGTGCAGCCGACCCTCGTCCGCCAGGAAAAGTCGGCGACGACACAAAACCGCGTCGGAGGTCCCCCACTACCTCCGACGCGGTCCTTGATGTTGAGATTGGGTTACGCCAGGGATCAGGCCAGGTAGGAATCCTCGAGCGTCTGGCGGATCTTCTCCAGGGCCTTGTTCTGGATCTGGCGGACACGCTCCTTGGTCACGCCGATGATCTTGCCTACCTGCTCGAGCGTCAGCGGCTTAGGAGTAGGCTCGGCGGC
>JADZCW010000059.1 GCA_020851395.1 Phycisphaeraceae bacterium | reverse complement strand
GCCGGGTGACCGAGCACATGCTCCGCATCGCCGTCGAGAACATCCGGCCCGGGCGCAAGTGGAGCCAGATCGCCCGGCTGATGGAGAACTACGCCAGGCAGGCCGGCTTCGGCGTGGTTCAGGAGTATGTCGGGCACGGCATCGGCCGCAAGCTCCACGAGGAGCCCAAGGTGCCGAACTTCGTGTCGCCCGACCTCGTCCGGCACGACATCGACCTGCGGCCGGGCATGGTCCTGGCCGTCGAGCCCATGTGCAACCGGGGCTCGCGCGAGGTGGCTGAACTCGACGACGGATGGACCGTCGTCACCGTGGACCGGGAACCCTCGGCCCACTACGAGCACACCATCGCCGTCACGGCCGGCGGCGCCGACGTGCTGACGGATGGACGGTAAGAACGACCGACGGATGACGCAGGAGAGCAGCTGACAAGCACCCCATGGGCAAGGAAGAAAAAATCTCGGTCGAAGGTGAGGTGGTCGACGCCCTGCCGAACGCCATGTTCCGCGTCCGGCTGGAGAACAACCACGAGATGGTCGCCCACATCTCCGGCAAGATGCGCATGCATTACATCCGCATCCTCCCCGGCGACAAGGTGACCGTCGAGATCAGCCCCTACGACCTGACCAAGGGCCGCATCACGTACAGGCATTAAGGCCGTCGGAACACCCGGCGGAACGGATTGAAACGACGAACGAGGTGGATCATGAAGGTTCGCAGCAGCGTCAAGAGAATGTGTGAGAACTGCAAGATCATCCGGCGCAAGGGCGTCGTCCGCGTGATCTGCAAGAACCCCAAGCACAAGCAGCGCCAGGGCTAACCCCCCTCGGAAGTTTTGCCCGGGAAGTCCTGACTGACCCGGTCGCCGAACTGGCCGCCAAGCCTCGCAGGAGCACCCCATGCCACGTATCGCCGGCGTCGACATCCCCGACAACAAGCCCATCCGCGTCTCCCTGCGCTACATCTACGGCGTCGGGCCATCCAACGCGGAAGCGATTCTGCGCGAGGCCAACATCGACGGCCAGACGCGGGCCAACAAGCTCACCGAGGATCAGCTGGCGCTGATCGCGGGCATCATTGACAACAACCACGTCGTCGAGGGCGCCCTGCGTCGCCAGGTGGCGCAGAACATCGGCCGGTTGCGTGACATCCGCTGCTACCGCGGCGATCGCCACCGCCGCGGCCTGCCCTGCCACGGGCAGCGCACCAAGACCAACGCCCGCACCCGCAAGGGCCGCCGCAAGACCGTGGCGACCAAGAAAGCGGTCAAGGCCAAGTAACCCCCCCCGGAAGGTGACTCCGGTTGTCTGAGCGGCGAGGGCCGGCTCAGCCCCGATTCCAAACCCCAACTGCTCTCCCGGACCCGCCCATGGCTAAGAAGACCAAGAAAATCCGCCGGCACGTGACCCGCGGCATCGCCCACGTCAAGGCCACCTTCAACAACACGGTGGTGACCATCACCGACACCAACGGCGAGACCGTCGCCTGGGCGTCGGCCGGCACGATCGGCTTCAAGGGCTCGCGCAAGAGCACCCCCTTCGCCGCGACCCGCGCGGCCGAGGAGGCCGCCAACGCCGCGAGCAAGATCGGCATGCAGGAGGTCGAGGTCCGCGTCAAGGGCGCCGGCGCCGGCCGCGAGTCGGCCGTCACCGCCCTGCAGCGAGCGGGCCTGAAGATCACCGCCGTCGAGGACCGCACCCCGATCCCCCACAACGGCTGCCGGCCCCGGAAGAAGCGCCGCGTGTAATCCCCCCGCCCCCGGAAGTGGGGGCGTCGGAAGAGGATCGCCGTCCGAACGAATCGACACACCTGCGGGAAAAGAAGCCCCGGCTGCGGCTCAGCAGCGCCACCGTGGAGCGCCATTCCCGACAGTCACCTTGATCAACAAGGTCTGCTGACCTGGATTCGGAGCCCTGACTATGCGAATGCGTTGGCGTGGACTTGAACTGCCCAGTCGTGTCGTGCCCGACACCGAGGTCAACACCGCGACGTTCGGCCGCTTCACCATCGAGCCGTTCGAGCGCGGGTTCGGCACGACCATCGGCAACAGCCTGCGGCGCATCCTGCTGTCGAGCCTCGAGGGATCGGCCGTCACGGCCGTCCGCATCAAGGGCGCCAGCCACGAGTTCTCCAGCCTCGAGGGCGTGATGGAGGACGTGACGGACATCGTCCTGAACATCAAGAACATGATCGTCTCGATGGAGTCCGACGAGCCGAGGACCATGCGTCTGCAGGCCGAGGGCCCAGGCGAGGTGACGGCGGACCTGATCGAGGCCGACACCTCCATCACCATCCACAACAAGGAACTGGTGCTGGCGACGCTGACCAAGCAGATCGAGTTCGACATGGAGTTCGTCGTCGGCAAGGGCCGCGGCTACATGCCTGCCAGCGAGCAGTACCAGCAGCGCGGCGACCAGGAGATCGGCTGGATCCCCGTCGACGCGATCTTCTCGCCCGTGCAGCGCGTGCGGTACAAGGTCGAGGACACCCGCGTCGGCCAGAAGACCAACTACGACAAGCTGACGCTGGAGATCTGGACCAACGGCACGGTGGCGCCCGAGATGGCGCTGGTCGAGGCTGGCAAGATCCTCCGCAAGCACCTCAACCCCTTCGTGCAGTACTTCGAGCTCGGCCAGGCCGTCGCCAGCGAGTCGGCATCCGCCGCGGCCAAGATCGAGGAGGACCTGATCCGCAAGCTCAAGATGCCCATCTCCGAGATGGAGCTGTCCGTGCGGGCGAGCAACTGCATCGAGTCGGCCAACATCAAGAGCGTCGGCGAACTCGTCCAGCATACCGAGCAGGACCTCTTGAAGGTCCGTTCGTTCGGCAAGACGTCGCTCCGCGAGGTCAAGCGCAAGCTCGCGGACATGAGCCTGTCCCTGGGCATGGAGCTCCCCGAGGAGCTGCGGACTCCGATGGCCCCGGTCGCCAGCCCTGAATAATAAACCCGTATCGATCATGACCCGGCCCCGCCGGGCTAACGTGCAAGAGTTCAGTCATGAGACACAACATCGCCGGTTACAAGCTCAGCCGTGACACCGAACACCGCCGCGCCATGTGGCGGAACATGGCCGTGTCGCTGCTGACCCACGGCCAGATCACCACCACCATCCCCCGGGCCAAGAGCGTCCAGCCCCTGGTCGAGCGCCTGATCACCCTGGGCAAGCGTGGCACGTTGCACGCCCGCCGGCAGGTCATCCGGGCGATCGGCAACCCGATCCTCGTGGACTTCGACGTCAAGGCCATCGACCCCGAGGACAAGCCCGACTACACGATCAACCGCTACGGCGAGTTGATCCGCGGGCCCCGCGTGGTCAAGAAGCTCTTCGACGAGATCGCCCCGAAGTACAAGGACCGCCAGGGCGGCTACACCCGCATTGTCCGCCTGGCCCGCCACCGCATCGGCGACGGCGGGCAGCTGTGCGTGATCCAGCTCGTCGGCAACGAGGAGGGCCCGCAGGTGTCCGGCCAATACTCCCGCCGGCGCAACAAGGCCAACAAGCGGATGGAGTTCGCCGCCAAGCTGCGTAAGGCCCCCGGAAGTGCCCCTGCCGCCGAGAGTGCCGCCCCCGTCGGGGCCTGACCAACCGGTCAGTTCGCTCTTTCGCTAACCGAGCATCCCAGCCCCCGCCGTCGGGGGCTGTTGCTTTGCTCCCCGGGTGAATTTATTCCTGTCCGCGTCGCCGCGATCCACCACGCCAGGGGTTAGAATCGCTGACGCATCTCGTGACTCCCTGGCGTGCACGTCGCGCCGTGCCGCGTCACCCCGGCGGTTGGCTGTTTTCAGGAGGATCGTCCATGTCCCAGACGCCCACGCCCGATCCCCAGCCGACGTCCGAGGTCGACGCCGGTGGCGCCAGCCTGGCCCTGGGCCTCGAGCCCTGGCAGGCCCTCGAGGAGATCATCGACTCGGGCAACGCCGAGCACCTGACGATGTTCCTGAACCTGCTCGTGCCGGCCGACATCCCCTACTCCATCAATCAGCTCGACGAGGATCGTCGGACGCGTCTGTTCAGCATGATCGATCCGGAGCTTGCGGCCGACCTGATGGAGCACCTCAGCGACGACTACGCCGCGGACGTCATCGAGGAGCTCTCGCCGCAGGCCGCGGCCGCCATCGTCGACGAGATGGACTCGGACGACCAGGCGGACATCCTGGCCGAGCTCACCCATGAGGACGCCCAGGCCATCCTCCAGGAGATGGACCCGGCCGCCGCCCGCGACGCCCGGAACCTCGGCAGCTACCCCCCCGACGTCGCCGGCGGCCTGATGGTCACCGAGTACCTGCACTACGACCAGAACCTGCTGGTCGACGACGTGATCAGCAACATGCGGGCCCACGCCCAGGAGTTCAGCGAGTACCTGGTGGTGTTCCTCTACGTCACCGGCGAGGCTGGTCGGCTCGTGGGGGTGGTCCGGCTGCGCGACCTGCTGCTGGCGCCGCGATCGGCGCGGCTGAGCACGATCATGATCACTCAACCGCGCTTCGTCCGGGCCACGGACACGCTCGACGACCTGGCCTCCTTCTTCGACCACCACTCCTTCGGGGCCGTGCCCGTCGTTGATCAACAGGATCGGCTGCTGGGCGTCGTCCTCCGCGCGGCCGTGCAGGCCGCCCTGGGCGAGCGGGCCGACCGGCTGCTGATGCGTGCGGCCGGCATCGTTACCGGTGAGGAGCTTCGATCGCAGCCGATGTTCACCCGCTCGCTGCACCGGCTGATGTTCCTGGTGCCTAACATCGCCCTGGTGGCGGGCTCGACGTCGATCATCGCCTTTCATGAGGGCGTCATTCAGCGTTTGTCGGCGTTGGCCATCTTCCTGCCGATGGTCGCAGGGATGAGCGGGGCGTCGGCTCAGCAGTCGATCTCGGTCTCGATCCGCGAGCTGACGCTGGGGCTGATCCGCCCGCGCGACACGCTGCGTGTGGCCTTCAAGGAGATCGTGGTAGGGGCCGTCAACGGGCTGGTGATCGGCCTGCTGCTGGCGGGGCTGGCGTGGGTCTACCGCAGCCACATCTCCGGGCTGCCGATCGCCGTCGGCGTGGCCTTCGCGGTCAACTCCATCGTCGCCGTGACGCTCGGAGGGATCGTCCCGCTGGGGCTGCGCAAGCTCCGCCTCGACCCGGCCATGGCCTCGGGGCCCATGGTCGCAACCCTCGCGGATATCGCGTCGTTCTTCCTGCTCATTGAGCTCGCACGACACCTCGTGCCCGCGCTCTCCGGGGCGGCGTGACGTCCACAAGTCTCGACGCGACACGCCCCGGCCGTTAACATCGACCCATGCCACCGGCCCGATCAACCCGATCCGCCTCCGCCGCCGGCCCGACGGCCCTGAGTCCCCAGGGCCGCGTCTACGCCCTGGTCGGTCCCGAGCCGATGCTCCAGCGGCTGCGGCTTGAAGAGATCCGAGAGAACTTCGCCAAAGTGCATGGCCCGATCGAGCCGGTCACGTTTGACGGCAAGACGGTCGGCCTGGCGGATGTCTTTGACGAGCTGCGCACGCTCAGCCTGTTGTCGCCTTTCAAGATCGTTGTGGTGGACGCCGCCGCCGATTTCGTCAAGACCCACCGCCAGGCCCTGGAGCGCTACGCCCAGGCGCCGTCGGACTCGGCCGTGTTGGTGCTGCGCAGCGAGACCTGGAACCGCGGCAACCTCGACAAGCTCATCGAGAAGCAGGGGGGGGCGATCGTTCGCTGTGATCCGATGAAGCGGGCCGAGGCCGCCGCCTGGCTCACCAAGCGGGCTGTCGACGTCTATCAGGCCAAGCTGCCCTCAGCCTCCGCCGGCGAGTTGGTCAACCGTCTCGGCAGTGGGGACCTGGGGCGGCTCGACAGCGAGCTGGCCAAGCTCTCTGCCCTGGCGGGACCGAGTCAGCCGATCAGCGTGGACCTGATCGACCAGATCGTCGGCCGGTCCAGCGATGAGGAGGCCTGGGCCGTGCAGGACGCTTTTCTGAACATGCTCATCCAGGCTGGCAGTACTGGCAGGGGGGCTTGCGGGGGAGGCGTCGGAGCGCTGCTGGTCAAGCTCCGGGAGTTAGTCGAGCTGTCGGGCCAGCCCGAGACGCTGGTGCATTACTTCGTGGCCGACGTGGTGCGCAAGCTCAGCCTTGCCGCGGTGATGATGGCCCAGGGCCTGCGTCCTCCGGCGATCGCCCCGCAGCTTAAGCTCTGGGGGCCGCGCCAGGCGCTGTTCTTCAATGCCCTGGGGCGAGTCAAAACAGACGATGTCCTGACGTGGTTTACAGCCGTTCTGGAGGCCGACCGGCGGACCAAGCAGGGCCGGGGAGAGGCGATGCTGAATCTTGAATGTTATTGTGTGCAAGTGGCCGATGAAGCCCGGGGGTGAGCCTGCAATGGCCAGGCCCCCGGACGTTCAGGATGAACGTGCCTTCCACTCGGCATAGCCCTTCGCAGGAGGCGACGGACGTGTCTACCCCCCAATCCACCCCCCGATATCTGCGTGTGTGTCTGATGACGGCGCTGGCGGGCCTGGTCCTGGCGGCGTGCACCAGCTCTCCCCCCACGCCCGGCAGCAGCGTGGTCATCGCCCCGGACGAGACGGCCTTGGCGGAGCCTCGCTCGTCAGACCCTGCCACAACCGATCCCAACGATCCGCAGGCCGCGGCCGACGCCCAGGCCCGCAGGCTGCGTGAGGCCCTGGCGCGGCTCAACGAGCCGACCGTCAACCTGGACACGCCCGAGGCCTCTCCGCAGGTGCTCTGGCTTGAGCCCGTGGCGGGGGACAAGCCCAAGGCTTCGCCGCCGCCTCCTGCCGTCGAGCAGGTCGCCGCCGCGGAGCCGGCGCCTACGCCGGCCGAGACATCTCCCGCCACCGAGCCGTCGTTGACGCCCGAGCAGCAGCGACTGCTCGATCAATTACGGGCGGCCATGGTCAATAGCTCGAACCCTCAGATGCTTCAGGCCATCGTGGCCGCCGCCTCCACGCCGCCCCCGAGCCCGTCGGACGCGGAGATCGTCCCGGCTGTTCATGCCGTGCCACCGACGCCCGCGGCGCCCCCTGCGGCGGAGCAGGCGATCGATGCCCCGATCCTGCACATCGGCAAGCTTGAGCTCTGCAAACGCGTCGAGAGCTTCGGCGTCTACGACCCGATCGACACGACTTCCCTGCTCGTCGGCCGGGCGGCGCGGATGATCGTCTACGTCGAGCTTGATCACTTCCAGTCGCGGAAAATCAGCGAGCAGGCCTACCGCGTGCAGTTGACGCAGGAGGTGACGCTCTACAACGAGGCCGATGGCCTGGCTGTCTGGCAGCAGCCGGCGGTGCAGATCCAGGACGAGTCACGGAACGTCCGGCGGGACTTTTTCGTGGTGCAGGTGGTCGAGCTGCCGGCCCGCCTGAGCGTGGGCAAGTACATCCTCAAGGTCCGCGTGACGGATCAGCAGTCGCAGACCTTCGACGAGGCGACGGCGTCGATCCACATCGTCGCCGACCAATCGGTGGCCCAGGGGCCGACGGGGGCGGCAAATCGGCGGTGATCCGCCATCGCAGAGCCTGTTTTCAGCCGCTTTCCCGGCGCGGGTGAGGGCCCGTCGCTCGCGTGCTTGGATTATCCGTTCCCGAAAGCTAAACTCGCCTGGTCGTGCATGCCACGTCGGGAGCGTAGCTCAGGGGTCAGAGCGGGCGACTCATAATCGCTTGGTCGCAGGTTCGAATCCTGCCGCTCCCACTTCTAAGTCATGTACTGATCGGTACTTATGAGAATGCGTCGGTAAATCCGCTTGATTCTCTTCGCCGGTCCTCTCGACGTTCTCGGCTGTCCCGACCAGTTCCGACGCATTCTGCGCCCGATTTCGCGCCGCCTCGGCGTCATGGGCTACGGTCGTGGGCGTCGCATCAGCCACGGCACGCGTGAAGTGCTCGTCGGTCACTTGCCTGTAGAACTCGTTCGCCACCGCCTCGTTGTGCCCCAGCCAGGCCGTGCAGACGTGGCTCGGGAACTTGTCCGCAAGCTCCGTCGCCCGCGTGCTCCGCATGTTCTGCCAGGGCTTAGGCCATGGCGCCAGCCCCGCCGCAGCGACGTACCGATTGAATTGGGTCCGTAGGTTCATCCCGCCGTCACGGAACCGCGGCAAGACGTGGGCTTCTCCCTCGGGGGCGTGCTCGAACACGTCCAGCAGATAGGGCCTGACCTCGGGGAAGATCGGCACCACGCGGATACCCCCGTCGGCATGATGGGCCGTCTTGCTCGCCCTGATCGTGAGCCGCGACAGCTCGAAGTTCACGTCGGTCCATCGCAGGTCCACAACCTCGCTCGGAACTCGGACGCCCTGCCAGCGTGCCATGGCAATCAGCAGCTTCCACTGTGGGTCTGGTGCCGCCGCGATCACGCGCCGCGCATGCTCCGCCGGCACGAACACCCGTCGGGCCGGGTTGCCGTGAACCTGCCCCTTGATATGGGCAAAGGGGTTCTCAGTGAGGAGCTTTCGCCGCCGGGCCACCTCGAAGTAATGACGGGCGTAGTAGCACCACTTCGCCACCGTCGCCCTGGAACGGCTCTCGCCCAGCAGGTGAGCCCTGTAGGCGTCTGCGTCCGCCGGCGTGACCTCAGCCGGGTCGGTGTCCTCGCCGAGGAATCGGACAAGGTGCCGCTCGGCCTGCCTCATGACGATCATCGTTCCCGGCTTGACGTCCGGCCGCTGGGCCAAATAGTCGTCGATGAACTTCTTGAGCCCGCCGCCGCGCTTCGCCTTGCGGGGCTTGACCAGACCCACCGCTGCCAGCCGGCCGTGAAGTGTGTCCTCGAGCCCCGCCAGCCATTGCGCCGTGTCAAGCGGCAGCTCCGAGAACGGCGCGACGATCAACCGCTCGACGTGCAATTTGACCGCCTCGGCCTGCTTCATGGTCATCTTGCCCAGCCGCGCCTGCCGCCGCCGGCCGTCCGCCGCGACAAACTGAATCCGCTTCCTGCCGTTGGGATCGTCTACGATGCTCGCCATGGTTCACCTCGTCATGGGAAGTCGGACGCGTCGCATGGGGATCGTGCCGATCGAGAGGTCGCGCACAAACTGCGTCATCGCCAGGCCGAACAGGTCGCAAATCCTCTCCTCATCCATCATCATCGTCGGCCCGAAGTGATAGACCCAGGCATGCATGTACTCGTGGAAAATCACCTGGGTCTGTTGCGCCTCACTGCCGCAGCGGGCGACGTGAATCTCGTGGGCGTCGTTATCGCACAGCCCCACACACGTCTTGCCCTTGTGCCGGATCAGCCCATCGACGAAATGAACCATATAGTCAAAGGGGCCAACCCTCAGAACCAGCGCGGGACGTCGCCCTCTTGACCCTCGGTCCCCGGACTTCGGCTTGCTCACGGGCTGTGATTGACACTGACCGATCATCACCGCTTCCTCTTCCGCGACATCAGCGCTTCGACAAAGGCCATCGCCTCACGATTGGGCGTCCGCTGGCAACTTTCAAAGCCCGTCCTACCCTTCCGGCTACCGTTTTCGATGTAGTCCTGAAGGGCCGCCTCATCGATGCGGTACCGTGGCCTGATCCGGTTTGGGCTGACATCGATTGCCGCCAGGTGCCCGTAGGCGATCAGGTATCGCACCCTTTCCGGGCTGATTGCGAGCCGTTCGGCAACCTGGCGCACCGTCAACATCATGGCTTTCCCTCGGCCCCGCCTGACGGTCCAACGTGAACCGCCGGAGCGGGAAGGTCTACCCGCCTCAGGTTATACCTTTATTATGGTGCAATGTCAAGGTGTACCCGATGGCCTTGGCAAGTTTTTCCGCGGTGTCCAGCCTGGGGATCGTCTTCCCCGCCGCGATCAACTGGCAGCCGGACAGCCGAACCCCCGACAGCTTGGCCAGCCGGTAGATCGACAGCCCGCCCTTCCTCGCCTGGGCGATGGCCTGTCTCAGCTCAGCCGCGACGTCCTTTTCACGCTCTCGCTTCGTCATGGGTCTACCTCGTTCGATGTCATGCCTGGCCAGTTCTCGCCCTTACGCCACCACCGGGGGCCTGCCTTGCCCGTCGTCGCCTACGCCCGGCGCCGCCGTCCCGTTGGGGTCCGGGCCTGGCGGGCGTATGCGGCGGGCCGTCGACACCCTCCGGGGCCGTGGTCAGCGGGCCGGGTCGGGTCCGTCTTGGCCATCGTTCGGATGGTGGGGCCGTCATTTGATGGCATGGGGCGGTATCTCGCTGCAACATGTAAAAAATTCACCCGCCGCGCGACTGTTCCCGGCAGGGTGTCGGCGCGCTCACCCATCGGGGAAGTACCTTTTATCCTACCTTCGTTGTGGTGGCGAACGTGTCCAAGATCATCGCGCCGACCTTCAGCTCGGCAGTTACGGGGTCGGTCCCTGCCAGGAACTCGCGGGCCAAGCCGTCCCGCCACTTGCGACGAATCACTCGAGCCCTTCCCCTGTCGCCAGCTCGGTGGGCCTTGCCGATCAACTCACCCGTTCTCTGTCGCGGCAGACTCCATCGAATAGAGGGGGGCCGTGATTGATCGTCCGCACCGTCCACGTCCACGCCGGCGTTTGTCGTGTCGTCACACCCCACCGACTGAGGGGGCGTGTGCATTGTCACCCCTACCCCCTTAGATGAAGCTGGCGATTTTGCGTCCGAATCGTCCGACTTCTCGCAAGTGTTTGGCGTGTCATTGGTTAAGGTAGGACTATGGGTTTTCTCCGTCTGTCCGGCTTCGTCCGCATCGTCCGCAAACTCGCCCTCCAACTCTTCATCGGGGACCAGCAGGCCCTGCCGCTCGCGGACGATTGAGCCCGATCGTCCGCAATCGTCCGACGAATCGTCCGCACCAAAAACGGCCGTGGCGCTAGCGCCAACCAGGATTCTGGACGATGCGGACGATTCGGACGATTCTTTCTCCCTCTCTTCAATTCTCCATGTTCTTGTTCTCTGACGATCCGGCGCTCGGCCCTCGGTGAGAACAACGCCCACCGTGGCCAGGGCAGGGACGATGCGGCGCAGGCGCCCCGCCAGCGAACGGGGCGACTTGGGCCAGCCATGGGGCGCCGGCGAGGGCGTGATGGCCGCCAAGAGGTCAGAGGCCGAGCCCGACCATGCCCCATCGCACCGCCGGACCAGCGACGCGACGGCCTGGGCCACGGCGTCACCCTCGACCACCTCTTCCGCCACGCGCCCACGTTGGGCGAGGTAGGTTGGTAGAGAGGCACCGTCCGAATCGTCCGCAGCGTCCACCGCTGCCAGGACGCGCGCGAAGTCGGCCATCCGGGGCGAGTTCTCGAGCTGGACGTTCGGAAGCTCTCGCAGCGTTGCCGCCAGAAGGTCCAGCAGTGCGCCAAGGATCTCCGGCCTGGCCGCGGCGTAGCGGGCGTCGAGGTCGGCCTCGGTGCGGCGCTGGGTGTCTGGGATGGGCTGGAGGTCGACCAGGAGCACGCGGTCGCCGAGGTCGCCCCTCAGGGAACCGGCGTCGATGCTGGTCAGAACGACGACGCGCCTGAAGCTGAGAACCGACAGCTCCGAATCACTGAAGAGCTTTCGGCGAACCAGCCCGTCACCCGTCACCGCCTTGCACAGCGCGTCAGACCACCAGCCGGAGATTCCGCTCACGTTGTCGATGGCCAGCCCCCACGATCCCGAACACGCCACCGCCCAGCTTTCAGCGTCGCGGGGCTCGCTTCGCAGCGGGGCCGGCGAGGGATCGGACAGCCCCATCAGCAGCCGCGCCGCCGTGCTCTTGCCCGTGCCCTGCTGGCCGCCGAGCATCAGCAGCGGGTGAGGGATCGCCGGCATGAACGCGCTGACCAGCCAGCCCTTCAAGAGCGGCCAGCCCTCATCCGACACGTTCAGCAGCTCGCGGAGGTTGGCGAGCCGGCCTCCCCGGATGGGCTCGGGAAGAGCGCTGGTCAGGGCCGTTCGCCGGAAGAGAACCGGCGATCGTTCGACCACAGCCCAGCCCTCGGGCTTGACCACCACCGCCCGGCCCGTGGCGTCGCCCAAGTCCAGGACGATCCCGCCCTCATGCTCAGCGACGCGCAGGCGGACGTCCTCGGGCTCGCCCTCGAGGGCCTCGCCCGACAGCGCCACCACCGCATCGGCGAGGGCCGAACTGCTCGGAACACGCCCGCAAGCTCGGCGGTATTCGCGGGACAGGGCGGCGCGCAGGCTGTCGGATGAGCCCCGGAGCATCACGGCCAGGTTAGGACCGTCTTTCAGGACCGCGAACGCCTCGCCTGCTGGCGTGCGTGCGAAGCTGTAGCGCTCGAGCGCCATCGCCACCAGCTCTTCCGCTTGGGTCGGAGGGCGCTCGCGGCCATCGTCCGATGCGTCCGCTGGCGCCGTCGCCGGTGCGGCCGGTGTCGCTTCCTCGGCCGGCGCCTTGGCGATCAGCTCGAGCACCGCGGCCCGGACGGCCTCGACGTCCCCACCCGTCAGGACGAGCACGTCGGCGATGTCCCCGCCCTCGGCCAGGTCCGGCCAGTGATCCCACAGCCGCACAATCTTCACCACGGACGGCGGGGTGAGCGCCCGCAAAATCTCAGCCACTTCGGCCGCGTACTTCTCGCCTGGCGTGTCATGGTCGGGCAGGATCACCACCTCGCGGCCCGCGAGCTGCTCCCAGCTCGTCTTGCGTGCGGCCTGCGCTCCGCCGGCTGAGGTTGTCGCCAGCAGGCCGATCGACCGGGCCGCGTCGACGCACTTCTCGCCCTCGACGACGGCCACCAGTTCCCCGGGCCGGGCCAGGATCTCGGGCAGGCCGAAGAGCGGCCGGGGCGCGGGCATCGCGCCCACGCTCCAGCCCTCGGCCGACCGGGCCAGGGGCAGGACGTCCTTTCCGTTCGGCCCGTCCCAACGGAGCACCGCGCCGACGGCCTCGCCCTGGGCGTCGCAGTAGGTCCACACACCCGCCGGCTTGCCGCGGTGGCGCTCGAGGGCCGCAATCGCGGCCTCGGCCGTCGCGTAAACCTCTCGGGTCTTCTTGGGCTTGCTCGCGGCGGGCGCCGTGGGGGCGGGCTTCGCGGCTGGTCTGGCCGCCATCTGGCGCCGGGGGGGCATCAGGTTCGCCATTTTCAGCCCCATGGCCGCGACTACCTTTTCGGTCGAACAGCCGCCAAAGCAATGCAGAAGCGCGCGGCCGTCGGAGCCCTCAGTGACGGACAGCGATGGTCGGCGGTCTTCATGCTCGGGGTTTGGGCAATGCGCGGTCCAGCCGTCGCCGGCCTGGCGGGCGTCGGGGAGTCGGCTCAAAACAAGCTCGGTGGGTGTCATGCCGCACCCCCCGTGACCTTCTGCCGCTGAATGAACGCGCGGAGGTCCGCGGGGTCATAGAGCACGCGCTGACCGACTCGCACGGTCGGAAGCTTGCCGGCTTGTCGCAGCGAATAGAGTGTCTTGGTGCAGAGCCCCAGCATCTTGGCGGCCTCTCGCTCGCTGACGAGCAACGGGGCGGCCTGGCCACCGACATCGAGTCCGGTCATGGCGTGTACTCCTCACGATAGACCGATCGCGCCGAACATCGCGCCGGTCGATTGTTGCCGGGTTGAACTGCCGAACCTGCGAATCTGATCGGCGGGGGCAAGCGGCAACTCGGGCCGCTCGCTCCACACCGCTAAACCCGACGGTGACGTTTCCGCCGCCGCCGAGTGATCGCGGCCCCGCCCGCCAAGGCGGGACCCTGAGGAGTTGAGATTAAGCGGCGCCCTTGCTCTTGAAGCCCGCTTTTGGATCGCCGGCGGCCACGGCGAAGTCGTGGTAAACCCGCCAGGTCATGCCCAGCGTGTCGGTGGAACTGTCGAGGCCGTGGTATTCGATCGTCGGGTTTTCCTGGCCGTTCAAGTAGCCAACCAGCCACGGTGAATCAGCCGGCCCCGCGAACAAATACCACGCGGTCGAGGAGTACCCAGCGATCAACGAATTCTCGAGCCTCGGCTCGACAGCGAGTGACAGCGCCGCGCCGGCCACTGGGTTGCCGGTCGGTCGCGGGGACGTCGCGGAGGGGTCTTCGGTGAACGCGCTCGTCAGCAGCGCGCGGCCCGTCGCTTCGAGGCTCGGCGGGACGAGCAACACGGCCGGCACGACATCGATCTCGCGCCCATCGGAGTCGCGCTGCCGCCTCATGCTCGCGAGGCCGGTGCTGAGCGCGTCGAGGCTGAGCGCCGTCGTCGATCCCTCGATGTAGTTGCTCTGGGCGGTCGTGAAGTGGGTCGCGGCGGCAGCGAGAAGCCCACGATACAGCGTGTCGGTCAGGGTGCGCTGCGCCATTCTTCCAAGCTGGAAGGCCACTTCGTCAAGCACGCCGATGTCATCGTTGATCAGCATCTGGCGATCGACCCGCACGATTTTCCCGTAGGTTTCCGCCTTGAGCGGCGTCGTCCACTCGGTCAGGGCCGCGTGCTTCAGCTCGCCCCCGGGCGCGACCTGCTCAAGCCGGCCTGACGCGGACGGCCTGACCGCTTGGTGCTCGCGGAAGTTGCTGACCGACCGGATCGCGGCAAAGCCCTTCCACGACGGCGCGGCCGCGTTGAATCCCGTGATGAGGATTTTTTCCAAGGCTCCGCCCAGCGCGATCGGCAGGCTGGCGGTACTCATCGACGCCCGAACCAGACCCTTCTTGTCGTTGTGCGGCACCGATTGCCCGTCGAGCGCGAGCGCCATCGCGCAGATGTCGAGGAGAGAGCTTCCACGGATTCTCGCGGATTGCTCCATAACGTCAGCGCCGAGAGATTTCTCGGCCAGGTCGGACCGGCCAAGCCGGCAAAGCAGAGCGCCCTCAAGCGCCGCCGCCGCTGAAACCGTCTGGTGGCGAGGGATCAAGGGGATTGCCTCCAAGCGCGATCTCGCGGCATCGAGGAACTTCGCGCTGAGTTGGGCCATATCGAGCTTGCCCTCGATGGCCTCGGCCCGCGCCTTCTCAACCGCATCACTCGCGACACCGCTCCGCGCCGCGCAGGCGCAGAGGCGGTCGATCTCAGCCACCCGTTGCCGCTCGCGGCTCAGGATCGCCTGCTCGTCGATGGTCTGAACTTCCTTGCCCATGTTCGTTTCTCCGTAAGATGTTTCACGCTTCGCGGCGATGCGGACAGACGTTTCATCGTCGGCCCCCAACGCCACAATGCTTGTTTCTCTCAGCCGGCTTCGCACGATGAGCACCCCGCCGCGCGGCAGCGTCTGAGTGCGTCCGTTGACTTTGATTTTTTCTCCGGGCTCAATCGTGCGAGTCTCAAGCGGTTGAGCGCCGATGCTGGCCTGTAGTTGCATGCCATTCCTGGCCAGGTTGACGATCTGCTCGACAACCTCGCTGGACCCGCTCAGCTCGCCCTCGACGACCAGCCGACCCTTGACGACGCGGGCGCGCCCGTGGCCGGCAACTTTGGTGAGGATGTTTTCGTGGTCGACCAGCAGCGCGATCTGCTCGGGAATCTCCATCCCTGCAAGGTCGACGACCACCACGCCCCACGCGGGGATCGTCATCGGGCCGCCACCATACGCCTGAATCGTGACCCGCGGGAGCTTCTTCTCCTGGCCCACGTCTACAGCAACATCGGCGGCGGCCCGGAGGGTCAAGAGTTGCAGGGCATGCGTTGTGGGGGTCATGGTCATTTTAAAAATCGCCCTTGCCGGCGCGTCGCGCGGCTTCGGCGGCTTTGGCGAGTTCGGCCTCTTCCTCCGGCGTCATCTTTCGAAGCTCAACGCGGCCGGGGATGCCGAGTCCGGGGAGGCCTGGGAAGATCGTTTTGACGGCCATGAGGCGCGGAGTCAAGGGGTTTTCCGCGCAGAATTTCGCCTCCGCCTGGGCCACTTGATCGCCGTCGAGGTACTCGGCGTAGTTCGCCATCGCCGTCGGGACAAACTGCTTGGCATCCTCGAGCCAGTCCGCAACCCGGTCGATGTCCTCTGGCCCCCACTGAAAGTTTCTCTCCTCGCCTGCAGGGCCGGCGACCTGCTGGCTTTTCAGCAAGTAGCGCAGCCCTGGCACGCGGATGTCGTATCCACGTGATCGCAACTCGACCACTGCTGCTTCGGTATGGATGGGGTAATCCTTAGCCGGGGCATACATGGCCTCGTAACCAGCTCTGGAAATGCCGTGTCGCATTGTGGGGCTCCTGGGTGTTCGCGAAACTCTACAATTATTGTGTCGTCATGTCCATCCAGTGCTCTGTAGAAATTATGCAGCATTGTTTATTCAAATAGCCCGCCGGAGGTTCCCCGCCGACGGGCCTAGCGTCACAACTGCTGACAAACAACTGACTTAAGATCGTGGACAAGCTCTTCCATCCGATCGGAAATTGCCGCGACTTCCCCCCGATCCTCGCCCGCTGCTCCCAGATCATCGTAAAGCGTGAACAATGCGGAATGCGCTTCGTAGAGCTTGCATAATGCGTCGATATGGCGTACCGCCCATGCGGTCAAGCTGACCACCGCCACCTCCACGCCGCCACTGTTTTTCGCACGAATCACTACCGACGCGCCGCCCGGCGTGACATCGGCCGCCAGCGTCACAACTCCATCCCCATACTCCTCGACGGCTCCCACGTCGTCGCCCACCTCCTCATCCGCCGAGCAGGGCGGCGCGCCGGCCTGCTCGGCCTCGGGCAGAACCGCCGAGTCGGGATCACAGTTCCGAAGATCGTTGGGAAAAACGTGCGTGTTCGTCGTCATGTTCGTTCTCCTCATTGCGCCGGCTGAGCGGCCGGCAGGGTATGAAACGCGAGCCGGACACCCGGCCCGCGGGTGTTCTCAGTAGGCAGCGACGAGCGCAGCCACCGCGCGGCGGACAGCCGCCGGCAGAGAGGGCCAGCGTCGCACAAGCTCTTCTAAATCAGGGTCTTCCTCGAGATCCTTAGCAGGTGCGCCTGATTTCGCGCCGCACCCCTCATCATCCCCGGTCTTTTTCGAAGGTTTCCGGCAGGGTTCGAATCCTGCCGCTCCCATTCTTTGTTCTCACGCTTCAATCGCAGGCGCCCGAGCCCGGGGGATTCACTTACAGGAGGTTGACAGGAGCTGCCGCGATTCTCGCGTCAGGGCGGCGATCTCGTCCCAGGCCTTGCGGCGCATCGCGTCGGCCGGCGCGAGCCAGGAGCCCCCGCAGGCGAAGACGTTCGGCGGTGAGAGGTAGTCAGCCAGGTTCTGGGGGGTGATGCCGCCGGTGGGCATCAGACGCATGTCGGGATAGACGGCTGCGAAGGCCTTGAGCGTTGCCGGGCCGCCGAACGATGAGGCGGGGAAGAACTTGACCGCCCGCAATCCCGCCCGGCGGGCGGCCTGGACCTCCGTGGGCGTGGCGACGCCGGGCAGGTAGAGCAGGCCCAGGTCCGTGGCGGTGGCGAGCACGTCGGGATCGAAGCCGGGCGAGACGATGAATCTCGCGCCGGCCTCGTGGGCGGCGAGGCATTGCAGGGCGTCGAGCACTGTTCCGGCCCCGACGAGCATGGCCGCGACCTTTGTCGCGCGGCGGATCGCCTCGAGTCCCGCGGGGGTGCGCAGGGTGATCTCCATGCAGGGCAGACCGCCGGCGATCAAGGCCTCGGCCAGGGGCGCGGCGTCGGCCGCGTCGGAGATGCTGACCACGGGCACCAGCCGGTGACCCTCAAGGGCTGCCAAGATTTCGTCGGGTGTGGGGGGCATGTCGGTCGGTCCTATCGCTTTCTCAGGTCGCGCATCGCGGCCATGTCGGGGCTTTGCTTGTAGTAGTCGTCCAGGGGGTAGCAGCCGCTGCGCAGGCCATTGCGAGGGGCGGTGGTGCAGTCACTGAAGGTTCGGCAGATCATCTTCCGCTCGATCGCTCCGCCGGTGGCGGCGTCGTAGAGGATCGAGGGATAGCTCAGCACCATCCGGCCGATGCCGACGAAGTCCACCATCCCGCTGCGCAGGCATCGCTGGGCGACGTGGGGCAGGTAGTCCTGGAGGTAGGTGTAACCCGTGCCGACCAGCAGCACTTTCGGGCAGGCTTGTTTGAGTTGAGCGACGACGTTGATCTGCCGGGCGACGCCGACGAGGGGGTCTTCCGGGGGCTGGTAGCCGTCGCTGGGTGGGAAGAGGGCGGGGCGTTGGATGTGCGGGTTGTAGTAGGGGCTGCCGGCTGAGAGGTTGACCAATTCGATGCCGAGGATGGCGCAGAAATCGAGGAACTGAATGGGCTCGGCCAGGTCGATCTCCAGCGGATGCTCCGGACGGTTGCCGAAGCTGTAGCGGTAAGGGAGACAGCTCTGATACTCCTCGGGGATGCCTGGGCCGAGGCTGCTGCCCTGCGTGAGCGTCGGATCAGGGCGGAAGGGGGGGAAGTCGAAGGCGCTCAATCGTACGCCGAGGTGCAGGCCGGGGACCTGGGCGCGGATGCCGGCGACGATCTCGCGCAGGATTCGTGTGCGATTCTCGAACGATCCGCCATAGGGGTCTGGACGCGTGTGGGCGCCGAGGAATTCGTGGAGCAGATACCCGTGGCAGTGCTTGATGTCGACAAAATCCGCGCCCGCTCGCTTGGCCAATGCGGCGGCGGCAATGTAGGCGTCGATCAGCCGCTTGATCTGGTCGTCGGTGATGACCTGAGCATCGGAGGTCACCTTGAACTTGCGATCGAGCAGCGGATGACGGAAGGCGACCAGGGGTTTGAGTTCACCCTCCGGCCGGCAGAACCGGCCCGAGTGTGTGAGCTGGAAGCCCACGAGCACGTCGTCGGCTGAACCGAAGTGCTGACGATGCTCGTCGAGCAGGGCCTCGCGCAGGGCGGCGATGTCGTCGAGGTTCTGTTCGTTGAGGATGAGCTGGCGGGGATTGGCCCGGCCCTCGGGGACGACGGCCATCGCCTCGCCGCCCCAGATGAGCTTGGCGCCGCTGCGGCCAAACTTGCGCCAGCGGCGGACCATCGGCTCGGTGCTGCCGCCGGTCCGCGTGCCGTCCCAACCCTCCATGGCGTGGATGCAGATGCGGTTCGCGAGCGTCTTGCCCATGAGGGCGATGGGCTGGAGCAGGGGCGAATCCGAGCCGGTGACGATCTGGTCATCCAGGTCCAGGTCGATCGCCCGCTCGCGCAGATATCCCCGCAAGTCAGTCGGCGTGGCGAACGACGCGATTCGGCGGATCGGCTGCATGACTTCTCCTGAAAAATCACTGTGCCGCAGGCCCAAAAAAGCGGTAGGGCATCAGGCCGCGTGCCTGTCGGCCGACGTACAACGCCAGCTCACGCAGGTGATAGTCCCCCCACATGCTCGACTCGTCGCAGGGCACGTAGCGCCCGGGCGGCACGAAATCCCACCCGTTCGGCCGATGGTAGACGCTATGCAGCAGAAGGCCCTGGTGGTCTGGCCGTGTGGACAGGTAGGGGTATTCGAGCAAGCGGCGCGTGACGGTCAACCCCGCCTGCGTGTAACGACGGCCGCCGCTGGAATCGCCTCGTCTGGATAGATAATCCCCCAACCGCAGCAGCCCCTGTGCGGCGATGGCGGCGGCGGAACTGTCGACCGGTTCGTGCTCGTTGAACGGGTCGGCCGGGCGGTGCAGGTAGTCGCTCAGGCGGTGTAGATTCGGTGCGCCCGTGTCCCAGTAGGGGATGCCGTCCGTCGGCGTTTGGTCGATGTAGAAATCGCAGGTCGCCCGGGCGGCTCGGAGCATCATGGCTTCGACTTCGGCACGTCCGCCGAAGGGTTCGAGGTCGGCGTCCGTGCGATGCTCGAGGAATTCGAGCTCCTCCGGGTAGCCGAGCATGATCCACGCCAGGCCGCGCGTCCAGGTCGAGAAGGGCGAGTATCCCTGCTGGCTGCTCGGGCAGCGGTACGAGCGATCATTGAGGTTGAAGATGCTCTCGTGGGCCACGCGGCCGCGCAGGTCGTAGTGGTCCCGTCCCTCGCCGTACCAGACATTGAACTTCGCCGTCGTGCGGGCATGGCTGACGAGTCGTCCCAGCAGCGAGATTGGCCGATCCTGCTCACCCATCAGCACATGGCCGAGAAGGTGCCCCATCGCCAGCGACCGGCAGGAGCGGATCGTGTCGGCAAAGAGCGAGTGCGGCCCATTGAAGGAGTAGATGTAGCCCGCACCATCACCCAGGTCCGTCCAGCGGGCCGCCTGCACCGCGCCGCTGACCTTGAGCGCCAGCTCGTAGAAACTCAGCTCGGATACGTCCCGCGTGATCCGCCCCTCGAGCATCAGCCTACGGAGGTTGCCGTACGTGCTGACATTGTTGAAGCCGTGGTCGTGCACGCCGGTGTGTGAGACGTGGCCGGCCATGCGCTCGACCGTGCGATCGCGGCCGAGCGAGAGAAACTTTTCGTCGCCGGTGGCGTCGAACTGGAGGATGGCTGAGCCGTAAGCGAATCCCTGCGTCCACTCCGTCCAGCCGCGGGCGGTGTAGCGGCCCTGTCGGGTGAAGACAGGCGAGCCGGCGCCCGCGGGGAACTGCTCGTCGATGGCGAGGATCTTGGCCGCCGACGCCTGCCACATCCGTGCGATCGCCGACTCAAAGTCGCTGGGCTTCAGGTTGTCGTCGATGTCGATCATGTTGGGACACCCACCGTCACAGTCGCCGCAACGTCAGCCCCCCATCGACCGTGAGGACCTGACCGGTCGAGTAGGCCAGATCACCGCGGGCCAGCATGGCCACGGCCCTGCCCACGTCCTGCGGCTCACCCCAGCGCGGCTGAACGCACAGTCCTGCGGCGAGCATGGCGTTGTATTTTTCCTTCACCGCCTCGGTCATGTCCGTCCGGGTGATGCCGGGGCGGACCTCGTAAACGGGAATATCGTGCTCACCGAGGCGCGCGGCCCAGAGCTGGGTGGCCATGCTCAGGCCGGCCTTCGAGACGCAGTACTCGCCGCGCGACGGGCTGGCGACGACGGCGCTGACCGACGAGACGTTGACAATGCAGCCGCGCCAATGGGGGTCGGCCTGGCGTTGTTGGATCATCCAGGCCGCGGCCTTCTGCGTCAGGAAGTAGGGGCCCTGGAGGTTGATGCGGATCAGCCGTTCGAAGCTTTCCTCGGTGGCCTCGAGCATGTCGCGGCGCTCGTCGGGGGCAACGCCGGCGTTGTTGACCAGGACGTGCAACGAGCCGAATTCCCTCCGGACGGCGTCGAGCATCTGCGAACGAGCGGGCGAATCAGCGATGTCAGCCTGGCAGTAGATCACGGGGACGGACTGCTTGCGGAACTCTTCCAGCACGGCCTGGACGTCATCCTCACGCCGGCGCCCGTTGATCGCTAGGGCGAAGCCCTCCCCCGCCAGGGCGCGTGCCACGCCGAGGCCGATGCCGCGGCTGCCACCGGTGATCAGGGCGACGCGTCGTTGCTTGCTCATTGCGATCCTCCAGGGCAGAGGTTACCGCAACATGATCATTTCGCAAGGAGGTTGCCGCGCCCGACGTCTAGCCGCGGAGGCCGAAGATGTCCCGACGCGGGGCGGTGATGGTCAGCACATTGACGAGTTTTGGGCCGGACTCACGCTGGGCGATGTCCAGGCCGTCGAAGCGAGACGGCAGCGTGTCGGGGCGGTGCATGTCCAGGCCGAGCAGGCGGTACCTGCCCTCGGCCAGGAACTGACGGACGAAGATGTCGGCGTGGTAACCCTCGGCCCCGGTGAAACAGTTGGCGTTGCCCTGGAGCCAGACGCCCATGGCCTGCACCTCGACGAGGCGGGCGGGCAATTCCTCGGGGCAGTTGAGCCGTTCGGGATGAGCGAGGATGGGCTGGTAGCCCTGGTCAAGGAGCCAGCGAAAGGCGGGGATGGCGTACGTGGGCCAGCGAGTCTCCCACATGTCCGTCAGGACGCAGCGCGAGCCCGCGAGGGTGGGCACGCCGTGCTGCTTGAGCCAGTCGATCACACCATCGAAGAGGCGCAGCTCGCCGCCGGGCCAGATGGCGTAGTTCTCGCCGTGCTCCTTGAGTTGCCGGCGGAGCTGGCTGACCCACTCGGCGACGTGCGCCGGCGTGCACTCTGGCAGGTCGTCGACCCAGGCCATGTGCGGCGTGCAGATGGTTCCGACGTAGCCGTTCTGTTTCAGAAGCCGAACACAGGCCAGCGATTCTTCGATCGTCTGGCAGCCGTCATCGACTCCCGGGATCAGGTGGGCATGGATGTCGATGCGTCCCGTGGGGGGCAGCGTAGCGGCGATGGGATCGGGCGTGGGTGGGGGTACGGACACAGCGGATTCCAGCGAGAAAAACCAGTCAGTTCACGGTTCTGGTGCTGCGGACCCGGGGGTGATCCGGGGGTGGTTTCGGGGGCATTCTACTACTTTGTGAGCCAGACGATCTGCTCGATGGGCTGGCCGAGCAGGTGAAACCGCGCGATCTGCAGGGCGGTCTTGGCGGCGCGGTCGCGGATGGTCTCGCGGTCGCTGCCGAGTCGGCCGGCCCAGGCCTGGGCGGTAACATTCCCGCCTGGCTGATGGGGGGCCGCGGCCAGGCCGAACCAGACCAGGCCGACGGGATTTTCGAGCGTGCCACCGTCAGGGCCGGCGATGCCGGTGACTGAGAGGGCGAGATCGGCGCCGCTACGCTCGATGGCGCCCTGGGCCAGGGCGAGGGCGGTCTCGCGGCTGACGGCGCCGTAGCGCTCGAGGATCTCCCCCGGAACGCTCAGTTGATCGTGCTTGAAGGCGTTGGCATAGGCCACCCAGCCGCCGAGGTAGTTGGCGCTGCTGCCGGGGGTGTCGGTGATCATCGCGCCGACCAAGCCGCCGGTGCAACTCTCGGCCGTCGTGAGCGTGCGTCGCTGTTGCTTGCAGAGGTCCAGGAGGGCTTGGGAGAGTGAGGCTTCGTCGCGGCCATAGACGAACGCGCCCAGGGCGTTCTCGACCTGGTCGAGCGTGTCGTCCATCTCGCGCTGAGCCTGGTCGAGCATCGGGAATTCGCTTCGCACACGCACGGCCACGACGCCGCCTGAGACGGTGGTGCCGACCAGCGGGTTGCGCCGGCGATCCATGAGAACGCCCAATCGTTCAGCCACGTCGCTCTCGCCGAGGCCGAAGGTGTTGACCTTGGTCGTGAGGATCACGCCGCGCTGCGGGCCGACGCCATCGAGCATGGGGGCGATGTGGTGGTCGTAGAGGGCCATCATCTCCTTGGGCACTCCCGGGACCACGACGATGGTGGCTCTGCCGAGCTTCGCCCGGATCCCCGGGGCGGTGCCGGCGTGGTTGTCGAGCATCTCCGAGCCCTGGGGGTGCAGGGCCTGGACGCGATTCTTCTCGGGCATGACCCGGCCGCGCCGTTGGAAGAAGGCCTCGATCTTGCCGACGCTTGTCACGTCCAGCACCAGGGGCACGTCCATCGCCTGGGCTAGAGCTTGGCGGGTGAGGTCGTCGTCCGTCGGGCCCAGGCCGCCGGTGATCAGGACCAGGTCCGCCGCCGCGGCCGCCTGCTCGATCGCTATGGCGATGGCGGCCTGGTCGTCGGCGACGGTCTGGTGGTAGAGCACGCCGATACCCAGGGCGACGAGCCTGGCCGCGAGGTAGGCGCTATTGGTGTCGAGCGATTGCCCGAGCACCAGTTCGTCGCCGATCGAGAGAATCACGGATTTCATGGCGGAGATTGTAAGAGTTTTCCAGCCCCACCTGGAAAGGTGGGGCTGGTCCTAGAGGTTTCTTTTCAATACCGGCCCCACCTTTCCAGGTGGGGCTCATCGACCCCGCCTTCCCCCGTATAATCTCCCCATGACCACCGCCAAGATCATCGACGGCAAGGCCGTGGCCGGCAAGATCCAGCAGGCCGTGGCCGCCCGCGTCCGGCTCCTGGTTGAGCGCACGGGCCAGCGGCCCTGCCTCGCGGCTGTGCTCGTGGGCAATGATCTCGCCTCGGAGCGCTACGTCTCCCGCAAGGTCAAACTCTGCGAGGAGCTGGGGCTGGCGTCGAAGAAGGTTACCCGTCCGGACACGACCGCCACGCAGGAATTGGTGGACGTGATCACCGAACTGTCGCGCGACCCGCAAGTGCATGGGATCCTGCTCCAGCACCCGGTGCCCAAGCAGATCGACGAGCGAGCCGCGTTCGAGGCCATCGACCCGGCCAAGGACGTCGACGGCGTGACGTTCGACAGCTTCGGCCGGATGTTCTACGGCCTGCCCGGCTTCGGCTCCTGCACACCGGCGGGGATGATGCGCCTGCTCGAGGCGTATCAGATCCCGGTGCGCGGCAGCCACGCCGTGGTCATCGGCCGCAGCGCCATCCTCGGCAAGCCCATGGCGGGGCTGCTGCTGGCGGCGGATGCGACGGTTACCATCTGCCACTCCAAGACACAGGACCTTCCGGGGGTTGTCCGGCAGGCGGACATTGTCGTCGCCGCGGTGGGTCGTCCGAAGTTCGTGCAGGGCGACTGGATCAAGCCCGGGGCCGCGGTGCTCGACGCCGGTTTCAACCCCGGGCCCAAGGGCAGTATCGGCGATGTGGACTACGAGGCCGCGGCCGAGCGGGCCGGCTGGATCACGCCCGTACCCGGCGGGGTGGGGCCCATGACGCTTGCGATCCTGATGGAGCAGACCGTGCTCGGAGCGGAGCGACAGCTCGGCCTGGCATCGCCCGACGCCGGCCGCGAAACCACCTGATGCACCACCGACCGATGGACCTTGTGAACCACCCATGACACAGTTTCAGTCCACGCCCTACGACCTCGGCTCGTCCACCGGCAAGTGCGCCCTGACCGGCGCCGCGCTCGAGCCCGGCCAGCCTTACATGGCCACGTTGGTGGAGGTCGATCCGACCGAGGAACCCGAGGCCGCGCCCAAGCAGGGCAAGAACGTCCCCAACGCCGACGCGCTGGGCCTAAGACGCCTGGACGTCAGCATCGACGCGTGGCAGTCCGGCCAGCGCCCTCCTCGGCTGTTCAGCTACTGGCGGACGCGTGTGCCCGAGCCGAACCAGAAGAAGCGCATTTTCGTCGACGATCACGTGCTGCTGATGCTGTTCGCCCGGCTGGCGGACGACGCCCGTCCGGAACGGCTGGCGTTCCGGTTTGTCATCGGGTTGATCCTGCTGCGCAAGAAGGTGCTGCGTTATGAGGGCACACGGACTGAGAACGACCCTGCCGGCGGTGAGCCGCGCGAGTGGTGGATGCTCAGCGTGCGGCCGAAGTCGGCCGAAGCATCAGGAGAGGACGCGCCGGCGTCCGAGCTGCCCGACGGGCCGCTGGAGATGCTCAACCCTCAGATGGACGAGCCCAAGACGCAGCAGGTGATCGAGCAGCTTGGAGAGATCCTCGATGCCGAGCTGTAGGCCATCGGATGCGAAAGCTTCGTCGGGTTGGCGGACGGCTCTCGCGGTCCTGCTCTGCGGCCTGCTGCTGACCGGGTGCAAGGGGAAGGGGGGCAGGGGTCTTTTCGACCGCGAATATCCTCGCCCCAAAGACGTGACCAACGCCCAGGTGATCGAGCGATTCAACTGGCGTGCCGGGCAGATGACCCGGCTCTGGTCGCGGCTGGAGATCGTGCTGCGCTGGCGGGACGAGAGAGGGGAGTCACGCTTCGAGCGCGGCGAGGGCACGCTGGTGCTCGCCGACGCCGACAAGCTCGCGGCCGACATCGGCAAGGCGGGGCAGACGGGATTCTGGCTCGGGGCCGACGCGGATCGCTACTGGATCGTCAATGCCCAGGCTGACCCCCGGTTGGCTTACGTCGGCCGCCACGCGCGCTTCAGCCCCGACAAGTTCGCCCTGCTGACCGACTTCGCGTTGCCGATCACGCCGGGTGATTTCGCCCGTGTGATGGGCCTACATCCCGTGACCGTGTCCCCCGCAGCGGCCTCCGCGTCGTCCTCACAACCGGTCGGCGACCTACTGCGGATCGACTGGGACACGTCCAAGGCGGCGTGGGTCCTCAAGACGGTGTCGGGCGCCGATGGACGGCAGTGGTGGACGTGGTTTCGGCAGGCTGATGGCCTGGTCGAGCGCGTCGAGCTGCACGACGTCCAAGGCGTGACGTTGCTCGTGTCCGAGCTGACGCACCCCCAGCGCGTCCGCACCAAGGGGCTGTCCGACAGCCAGGACTGGCCCTACCTGGCCAGTCAGGTCAAGGTACGGCTGACGCAGCTCAACGCCCGGATGACGCTGAGCCTGAGTGACCCGCGCGGCGGCGACGAGGAGGGGCGGATCAAGGACCGCCTCTTCGACCCGGCCTTCATCATCGAGCGTCATTTCAAGGTCGATCCACGGCACATCGTGGACCTGGATCAGTAACCCGGGATCGGGCACCGCCGAATCACCTACCGCACCGGCGCCCGCTCGCGCAGCCTGCGCAGGCTGATCGGCAGCTCGAAGTGCATGTCCTCCTCGACGACGTGGCGTTCCTCGACCTGTCCGCCGTGCTTGGTCAGAAGGTTGTCAACGATCTCCCGCACCAAGTGCTCGGGCGCCGAGGCCCCAGCGGTCACCAGCACGTTCTCGACGCCGTCGAACCACTCGTGTCTGAGCTCACTCACGTCGTCGACGAGGTAGGCCCGTGTCCCGGTGTTCTGGCTGATCTCGGTCAGGCGGACCGAGTTGGAGCTGTTGCGCGAGCCGACGACCAGCACCACGTCCACGTCGCGTCCCAGATCGCGCACGGCGTGCTGGCGGTTGGTCGTCGCGTAGCAGATGTCCTCGCTCGGCGGGCTCTTGACGTGCGGGTAGCGCTTTTTGATAGCGTCGATGATGAGGTTCGCGTCGTCCATGCTCAGCGTGGTCTGCGTCAGGTACACCAGCGGGTCGGCGTCGGTGAAGGGCAGTTTCTCCACGTCGGCCGGCGACTCGACGATGCTGATGGCCCCCGGGGCTTCGCCGACGGTGCCGACGACCTCGTCATGCCCGGCGTGGCCGACGAGCAGGATGTGGTAACCCTGGCGGGCGTAGCGGATGGCCTCCATGTGCACCTTGGTCACCAGCGGGCAGGTCGCGTCGATCATGGTGCAGCCGCGCCCCTTGGCCCGCTTGCGGACGTCGGGGCTGACGCCGTGGGCCGAGAAGATCACCGTCGAGTGGCTCGGCACCTCGTCGATGTCGTCGACGAAGACCACGCCCTGCCGGACGAACTGCTGGACCACGTGGCGGTTGTGCACGATCTCGTGGTAGACGTACAGCGGCGTGCCGACGATCTTGACGGCCTC
This sequence comes from Phycisphaeraceae bacterium, assembly GCA_020851395.1. Lineage (GTDB taxonomy): Bacteria > Planctomycetota > Phycisphaerae > Phycisphaerales > Phycisphaeraceae > JADZCW01. The sequence goes on along the minus strand of JADZCW010000059.1, from coordinate 6,829 downwards.
TTCGACGCACTGGATGGCCATGTTCACGCCGGCACAGAAGCCGCGGGGGTTGGCGAGCAGGATGCGCATCAGGGTCAACCTCGCAAGGGTGGGACGGCTCGGAGCGGAAAGCCCCGGGGCCATTTATCATAGTCTCTTCACCCGCCCGCCGGTTCGACGGCCAGCGGACAATCCAGCCTGTTGACAGGCGTCATCACCCATGCCCAAGCATTACCTCGGCATTGACCTGGGGGGGACGAACATCAAGGCCGGCATCGTTGATGACGCCGGCAGGGTGCTGTCGCGGGGGTCGGCCCCCACGCCCGGCAAGGACGGATTTGAGGCCGTCTGCTCCGCGATCGCCCGGCTGGGGGGGGAGGTCGCCCAGAGGGCCGGCCTGACGCTTGGACATGGCTCGATCGCCGCCGCCGGTGTCGGTACGCCGGGGCTGATCGATTTCGACCACGGTGCTGTTCTCAACGCCCCCAACTTGCCGGGCTGGACCGATGTCCCCCTGGCCAAGCGGATGAGCGATCTGCTGGGCCTGCCCACCGTGATCGAGAACGACGCCAACGCGGCCGCCTTCGGCGAGTATTGGGCCGGCGCGGGGCGCGGGGATGGTCACAATGCCTCGCCACCGGACCCGCTCGTCATGCTCACGCTAGGCACAGGTGTCGGCGGCGGGATCGTCATCGGCGGCCGCGTGCTGCACGGCGGCTTCGGCCTGGCGGCCGAGGTGGGGCACCTGATCCTGCATCCCGGCAACGACGGCCTGCCCTGTGGCTGCGGGCAGCGGGGGTGCCTGGAGCTCTACGCCTCAGCCAACGCCGCCGCTCGCCGAGCGAAGGAGGCTGTCCAGACCGGCCGGCCGACGTCGCTGCGATCGTGCACCGAGCCGACGGCGAAGGACCTGTTCGACCACGCCCAGGCCGGCGACGTGCTGGCCGTCGAGGTGGCCCAGGGCGTCTGCAATGACCTGGCGTGGACGTGCATCACGCTGGCCCGCGTGCTCGATCCCAAGATGATTGTCTTCGCCGGCGGGATGGCCCTGGCTGGTGATTGGATGTTCGATCGCATCCGGCGCTCCTTCCGGGAGCGGACGTGGCGGATCGCCTCGGCTGACACGTTGGCGATCGTGCCCGCGAGGTTGGGAAATGACGCGGGGATTATCGGAGCCGCGGGTGTGGCGTGGGAAGTCAGCCAACGTGGCGTCCTGCCCTAACTTTCGACGGTGCCCGCTCTTCGATTCACGACCGTCCGGCCTTAAGCACTCCATCCAAAAGACCGACGTATACCCAGGAGAGGACGCCCCGACCCGGGCCGTATTTCCGCGGCTTCTGAGCTATCGGGGCAGATGTGCTTGATGCGTGGCTCCCCCATTAAAAGCGGGCTGGCGTTGTACCTCAAGGAGATTGACGCGTCTCCTCTGCTGACCCAGCAGCAGGAGCGGGAGCTGTGTTGGAAGATCATGCACGAGAACTGCCCGGCCGCCCGGGAACAGATGGTCCGCTCGAACCTCCGCCTCGTGGTCAACATCGCCAAGCGATTCGCCAACCGTGGCCTGCCCCTGATCGACCTGATCGAGGAGGGCAACCTCGGCTTGCTCCGCGCCGTCGAGGCCTTCGACCCCGAGCAGGGGGCTCGCTTCTCGACCTACGCCTCGTGGTGGATCAAGCAGGCGATCAAGCGAGCCCTGATCAACGCCGTCCAGCCCGTGCACATCCCGGCCTACATGGTCGAGCTGATCGCCCGCTGGAAGAAGGCCGCAGCGGAGCTCGAGGAGAAGCTCGGGCGATCGCCCTCGGTGCCCGAGCTGGCCGAGGTGATGCAGCTGAATCCCAAGAAGGTCCGCATGATCCGCAAGGCCGTGCGGGCGTTCCAGCGACCCGCCCAGACGGGCAACGCCCCGACCAAGGACGGCGAGACCGGCATGGACCTGGCCGAGATGCTGCACGACCACCGGCACATGATGCCCGACGAGCACATGGTCAATCGCGACGACGTGCAGACGATTCGCAAACTCCTCGAGGCCATCGACGAGCGGGAGGCCAACATCCTCCGGCTGCGTTTCGGCCTCAACGGCGAGGGCCCGCTGACGCTCAAGGAAGTGGGCCAACGCGTGGGCTTGACCCGCGAGCGCGTACGTCAGATCGAGATCGAGGCCCTGGAGAAGCTTGGGCGGCGGCTCGACAGTCGCAACCCGTTCGGCAAGGAGCATGACACCGAGCCCGGTCGGCGCCGTCGTCGCCGGACGAAGCCCGCCGAGGCGACCACCGTCGCGGCGGATCCGCCAAGCCCACGCCGTCGTCGCAGCGCCTAAACAGGCTTTTCTCCGCGATCATTCAGCCAACACTCGGTGTCAGGACGGCCGCTTGTAGAAGGGCAGCGGTGTCTGTTGGGCCGCGAGCTTCTCGCTGCCGAAGTCGATGCTCGTGGGCGTCGCGCCGCTCTGGACGAAAGCCATCGCGATCGGACACTCGAGTGTGGGGGACAGGCAGCCGCTGGTGACTTGGCCGACCACGGCGTCGCCCGCCAGCACGTTCATGCCTTGACGGGGCGTCCGTCTGCCCTCGAGCTTGAGGCCCACGAGCTTCCTGGCGGGCCCGGCGGCGGCGATCTTCTTGAGGGCTTCCTGGCCGATGAAAGGCTCGCCCTGGTCCATCTGGTCCTTGTCCAGCGTCACAGCGAAGTTCAGACCCGCTGAGAGGGGGTCGATGTCCTCGGTGAGTTCGTGGCCGTAGAGGGGCATGCCGGCCTCGAGGCGGAGCGTGTCGCGTGCGCCCAGGCCCGCGGGCTTGAGCACGCCGGACTCGTCGTCGTCCTTGAGCCAGAGCTTGAGCGCCATCGCCGCGAGGTTGCCCGGCATGATGATCTCCACGCCGTCCTCGCCCGTGTAGCCCGTCCGACTGACAGTCAGCTTCATGATGACCAGATTCTTAAGGCAGAAGTGGTAACGTTTGAGTGTGGGGATCTCGCGGGAGAACTCGCCGATGAAGCTCATCGCCTTGGGCCCCTGCACAGCCACCATGGCCGAGCTGAGCGTGAAGTCATCGAGCTTAACCGACAGGTCGCCGACGTTGGCCCGCAGGTGGGCGAAGATTTTCTCGCGGTTGGCCGCGTTGACCACCAGCATCCAGTAGTCCGGGTAGCGGTAGACGATCACGTCGTCCATGACGCCGCCGCGCTCGTTGCAGACCAGCGAGTACCGGCAGGCCATCTCCTCCATGTCCGTGATCCGACGGGTCAGGACGCGTTCGAGCAGCCGGCGGGCGTGGCGGCCGGTGATCTTGATCCGGCCCATGTGCGAGACATCGAACAGGCCCGCCGACGTGCGGACCTGCCTGTGCTCCTCGTGGATCGACTTGTACATGATGGGCAGCTGCCAGCCGAAGTAGTCGACGAACTTGGCCCCGTGCTTGACGTGCAGGCTGTGGAAGGCGGTCTGATGCAAGGAATGCTCCTGTCCGATCAAGGGTGGTGATCGAGCCGCGTCCGTCAGGGGGACGGGCGATCGGCGGAATGCAAAGATTACTCGATGGAACTTGGATGCACCAACCGGCCGGACGAGCGGACGGATCAGTCGCGGTCCATGGCGATCAGGGCCTCGTCGATAGCGTTGACGTCCTTGTCCTTGGGCTCGAGGTCCGGGGCCTGGTTGAGGTAGATCAGGGTGCGGTCGATGACGTTCTTGACCGCCGGCGCGGAGATGGTGCCGCCGTAGTAACCCTTGGAGGGATTGGGGCGGTGGATGAAGCAGCCGACGACGATGCGTGGGTGGTCCAGCGGGGCCCCGCCGAGGAACGAGCCGACGTAGGCGCCTTCGAGGTAGCCGCCGCGCTTGTGATCAGCGATCTGGGCCGTGCCTGTCTTGCCCCAGATGCTGTAGAGCTCACTGGCTGCCTGCCGGCCCGTGCCCTCGACGACCACGCGACGCAGGACCTGGCGGACCTGTTTGGCCGTCTGGGGTTTGATGACCTGCTCGCGGACGGTCAGCTCGGGGATGCTCGGGTCGTCAGGGTCCTTGAGCAGGACGGTCGGGACGACGGTCTGGCCGTCGTTGGCCAGGATGGCCATGCCCCGTACAAGCTGAAGGGCCGTGACGCCGACCTCCTGGCCCATCGGGACGCTGGTCTCGGAGTAATGGCCCCACGATCGCAACGGCCGGACCATGCCCGCGGACTCGCCGGGGAGCTTGCTGCCGGTGTTCAGGCCGAAGCCGAAGCTTCGGATGGCGTTGAAGAGGGCGGTGTTGCCCATCCGCTGGCCGACGACGGCCATGCCGATGTTCGAGGACTTGATCAGTACGCCCTCCCACGTCAGCAGGCCGTAGGGGTGGGCGTCGCGCAAGCGTCGGCCGATGGGGGTGACGTACAGGCCGTTGTGGCAGTCGATCAACTCCGTCGGCCGAGCGGTGCCTCGCTCGGTGGCCACGGCCCAGACGAAGGGCTTGAAGATCGAGCCGGGCTCGAACATGTCGGTGATGCAGCGGTTGCGGCGGACGTCGGGCTTGGAGTCCTCGAAGGAGCCCGGATCGAAGAACGGGTAGTTGGCCATGGCCAGGATCTCACCCGTGTTCGGATCCATCACGATCAACTGCCCGGACTTGCCCTCGAACTTGCGGCAGGCGGCCTCGAGCTCCTCCTCGGCGATGGCCTGGATGGCGACGTCGAGGCTCAGGCGCACGGCCGTGGCCGTCTGCGGGAGCTGGTAACCAGCGGGCTGGATCCAGAGCGGCCGACGATTGGCGGCCCGGACGTAGTCGACCTGGCCGGGCGTGGCGGTCAGTTCGGTGTTGAAGTAGCGTTCGAGCCCTTCGAGCCCCTTGTCGTCCGTGCCGACAAAGCCGATGAGCTGGCCGGCGAGGCTTTTCATGGGGTAGTGGCGCTCGAGGTACATCTGCCGGCCCAGGCCCGGGATGCGCAGGTCCAGGACTTTCGAGGCTTTTTCGTCATCCATCTGCCGGTCCAGGACGATGAACCGGCTGCCGAGTTTGTCGATGATGGCCTTGGCCAGCGGCGTGGCGGGGTATCCGAGCTCCTGACCGACTTTCTGGGCGAATGCGACCGGATCCTCGATAATCTGGCTGTCAGCGAAGAGCTTCCAGGCCACGCCGGTCGAGGCCAGGACGCGGCCCTTGCGGTCCAGGATTGTGCCGCGTCGAGCGATCAGGGGAATCGTGCCGTGCTGCATGCCCACGCGTTCGGCGACAGGCCGTGGGGGGTTGTTCTGGAGGTGGATGACGCGAGCGGCCATCAGGCCGTAGCCGAGGGTGATCGTCAGGGCAAGGATCGTGGCGACGACGGCGAACCGGCCGCCTCGCTGGCGCGTCTCGGTCTCTTCCATGGCCACGCGGCGCAGGCCGGCGAGTCGGTCGCCCGGCTGGAGCCCCGGTAGAGTCGTCTTACTGGCCATGGCTGGACTCCGCGGGCTTCTTGAAGGATTTCTTGGCGGGGGATGCCTTCTTGGACGCGGGCTGGCTTACGCCGGGCTCGGGCTTGGCCGGCGTGACCGAGGCGACCAGGAGTGACGGCGTCGAATCGGCGGCGAGGATGTCCTCGACGATGGGCTCGAACTCCACCGGCAGCGTCTGGATCGTCCGCCGCAACGTCTGGGGCTGGAGCTCACCGGCGATCTGGACCTGGAGCTGCCAGAGTTCACGCTGGGCCTGGTCGATCTGTTTGTGGGCGCGGACGAGCCGGTGGGCCTCCTCGAACTGCTGCTGGCGCAGGACCAGTAGCAGGGAGCCGACAAGGAACGTCGAGGCGATCAGGAATCCGAGCTTGCGGTGCATGTCACCCAACCGTCCGCTTTGGCGTAGGGCACGCATCCTGCGTGCCGTCATCGGGTGGAGGTTTGCTCACACGTCAAGGCACGCAGGATGCGTGCCCTACAGGGCGGCGTCACCGGCTGGCGGAAGGAATCGTCAGGACCTGGCCGTCCTTGAGGTTCTTGGCGTCGTTGCGGAGCGTCTTGCCGTTGGCCGCGAGGATGTCCTTCCAGCGGGCACCGTTGCCGAGGGTCTTCTGGGCGATGGCGAAGAGGGTGTCGCCGGTCTTGACGGTGTAGGTGCGGGCGGGCTGCGGCGCAACCGGCACGGCAACCGGGGCCGTGGGCACGATGGCGGGGGCGGGCGTTGCGGTCTTGCCGGGGATCTTCAGGACCATGCCCTGCTTCACGGCGTCGGGGGACTGGAGCTGGTCACGGTTGGCGTCATAGATCTCGTGGTAGCGGCCCTTGGAGCCCAGCTCACGCAGGGCGATCTTGGCCAGGGTGTCACCGGCCTCGACGGTGACGGTCTTGAGGGTGGCGGCGGCGGGCGTCGGAGTGACGGCGGCCGAGCCGGAGTTGAGGTTCACCGGCGTGCCCGGGTTCGTGATGGGTGAAGGCTCGACGGGCACAAACAGGTTCGAGTCGCGTGCCACGGGGGCCTCAACCGGACGCCCCGACTCAAAGGTGGTCGTCCTGACCGGCTCCTCCGGCCGCAGGGCGGGGATCGGTTGCCGGTCCATCAGGTCCCGGGCGTACTGCTGCGCCGTGGAAGCGACGGAGCTGGCGGCGGAGGGGTTCTCAAGCTCCTGCGGGGTGGGGATCGGCCGGGCGGCGGTCTGCACGCCGGTCTGGGCCGCGCCCATGGGACGCCAGCTCTGGGCCATGCGGCTGTTGACGCTGTCCTGGGCGCCGGCGGCGAAACTCTGGAGCTGGGCCGGCACGTCCTGGGGGGGTTTGACCAGAAGGTCGCTGACGATGATCCCGATCAGCAAGATGATGCCCATGCCCGCCAGGAGGCCGATCTTGGTTTCGCGTGTCATGGTTCCGTTCGTCCTTGTGGAAGCGTGCGATCCGTCGCGTG
>JADZCW010000058.1 GCA_020851395.1 Phycisphaeraceae bacterium | reverse complement strand
CGTCCCCAGCGGGCCGTGGAAGAGTTCGGGGAACAGGGTCAGGACGTCAATGCGCACGGTCGCTGCCCGGAGGACGGGTTATCCGTCCAAGTGTGCCGGGAGATTCGCTCAAGCCGACGGCTTGGCCTTCTTCGACTCCATCACGCCCAGGCCGCGCAGCAGGCTCGTGACGCGTTCGGACGGCTGGGCGCCGACGCTCAGCCAGTACTTGGCCCGCTCAGCGTTGATCTGCAGCCCCTTGGCCGCGTCCTTCTCGATCGGATCGTAGTGGCCGAGCTCCTCGATCGGGGCGCTGTCGCGGGCGGACCGCATGTCCATCACGCACACGCGGTAGTAGGGGCGGTTGCGACGACCAAAGCGCTTGAGGCGGAGCTTGACCACGTTGCGTATCTCCAGAATCAATAATCAGTTGCGATTCTTCGCTCGGCCCGTCCGGGCTTCTCATTTCCCCCGGGCTGACGTGCGACTTGCCCCGTCAACTTCAGGGCGAGCCCCAGATCGTAACCCATTTGTCCGCTTGCTTCAAGCCCGCCGTCTCCCCGGAAGATAGGCCGGGTGGCAGGGGGGTGGACGTCGTCAGGCCTCCGTCGCTCCGACGCGGTCGTGGTAGTGGCACGCTGAGCAGTGATCCGCCTCGCCGTCGATCGGCAGCAGGGGCGGCGTCTCGCTGACGCAACGGGCCATGACCTGCGCCGGTTGGCCGCCGACGGTGATGCCCACTGTCTCGCCGTCCCGGCCGAGCGACTGCTTGGCCAGCGTCCGCGTCAGCGGGCAGCGTGGGTGGAACGCGCACCCGGCAGGGGGGTTCACCGGCGAGGGCACTTCCCCCGGAAGGATGATCCGCGACGACGCCTGCGTCGGGTCGGGAGTCGGCGCCGCGCTCAGGAGCGCCTGCGTGTAAGGATGCCGAGGCCGGCGGTAGAGCGTGCGCCGCTGGGCCTCCTCGACGATCTTGCCCAGATACATCACCGCGATGCGGTCGCAGAAGTGCTCGACCACCGCAAGATTGTGGGCAATGAAGAGGTACGAAAGCCCCAGCTCCGCCTGCAGGTCGCCCAGGAGGTTCAGGATCTGCGACTGGATCGACACGTCCAGGGCGCTGACCGGCTCATCACAGACGATGAACTCCGGCTCAAGCGCCAACGCCCGCGCGATGCCGATGCGCTGCCGCTGCCCCCCGGAGAACTCGTGCGGATACCGATTGATGTAAGCCGGGGAGAGCCCGACCTTGCGCAGCAGTTCCTCGACCCGCTGCCGCAGCGCCGGCCCCTTGGCCAGCCCATGCGCCGCGATCGGCTCGCCGATGATCCGCCCGATGGTCTGCCGCGGATTGAGCGACCCGACCGGGTCCTGGAAGATGATCTGCATCCGCCGTCGGAGCCGTCTTAGTTCCTGGCGTCCGAGCGAGAAAACGTCCAGCCCGTCGAAGAGAACGCTCCCCTGCGTCGCGGGGACGAGCCTGAGGATCGTCCGGCCCACGGTGGACTTGCCGCACCCCGACTCGCCGACGAGTCCGACGGTCTGCCCGCGCCGCACGACCAGGTTCACCCCGTCGACCGCCCGCACGTGCCCGACGGTCTTCTGCATCAGCCCCCGCCGAACCGGGAACCACGTCCGCAGCCCGCGCACCTCCAGCAGGGGCTGATCGTCCGTCCCCTGTGTTCGCCTTCTCGGCATATCCGTAGTCGCCGTGGCCGTCATGGCGGCTAAGTATACATGGCCCCGGGCGAGCGATCGCCCAACGCGGCCAAAATAAAACCGCCCCGGCCATGCCGAGGCGGTGATGAGCGGACTTCATGCACGCGCCGCGTGTTCCCCCCGGTTTCACCGGGGAGAAAGGGCCGCCGCTACTCCTTGGGCACTTCCAGCAGCAGCAACTGCACCTGTCCCTTGAGCTCCACGCGCAGCCGGACGTAAGGGCTCTGGGCCGACGCCTCGTCCAACGCCTTGGCGAACTCCGCCGGCGTGCTGACCGCCGTGTCCATCACGCCCGTGATCAGCATCCCGCGCAGCAGCCCCGCCTCCGCGGCGGCCGATCCTTCGCGAACGCCCAGGACGACCACCGCCTGCTCGTGGTCGACGCCCAGTTGCTCGGCCATCTGCGGCGTGAAAGTGGTCACCCGTACGCCCACCCGGCCGAGGATCTGTTGGCTCTGATTCGCCATGCCCGACGACGGGCTCTCGGCGTCACTGCCGCCCATCGCCACCTGGTCGGGCAGCTCCTCGAGCGTCACCTTGACCGTCGTCTGCTTGCCCTTGCGGAACACGTCCAGTTCGACTTCCGTCCCCGGCGGCATCGCCGCGACGGTCTCGCGGAGTTGCTCAGCGTTCGCGACGGCCTGGCCCTGGACCTTGGTGATGATGTCCGCCTCCTGCATCCCGCCCTTGGCCGCCGGGCCGCCCTCGATCGGCTGGGTCACCAGCACGCCCTTGCCGTCATAGCTGAGCGTCTGGGCCATCTTGGGGTCCAGGTCCTTGATGAAGATCCCCAGGTAGCCGCGCGTCACCTTGCCGTTCTCGATCAGTTGCGGCACCACCCGCGCGATCATGTCCGCCGGGATGGCAAACCCGATCCCCGCGAACGACCCCGTCCGCGTCGCGATGGCGGTGTTCATCCCGATCACCTCCCCGCGCAAATTCGTCAGCGGCCCGCCGCTGTTGCCCGGGTTGATCGCCGCGTCCGTCTGGATGAAGTTCTCGTACCCCTGCCTCTCGAGCAGGCCCAGCTGCCGGCCCGTGGCCGAGACGATCCCCTGGCTCATTGAGAAGTCATTGCCGAACGGCGAGCCGAACGAGAACACGATCTCGCCCTGGCCCACCGGGTCCGTCGACACCTTGGCCGGGTGGAACACCTCGCCCTCGACCTTGAGCACCGCGATGTCCGTCTTGGTGTCCCGCCCGACGACCGTGGCCTGCTTCTCCGTGCCGTCGTGGAAGCGGACGACGATCTTGTCCGCCTTGTCCACGACGTGGTTGTTGGTCACGACGTGCCCGTCCGTGTCGTACACCCAGCCCGAGCCGTTGCCCCGCTCACGCGGGACGTTGTAACGGTCCATGCCCTGGTCCGGGTTCTCCTGTTCCGGGGTTTCCGGGGTCATCGATTCATCCTCGGGGTCCATCGGGAACGGCCCGCGCGGCCCGAAGAACCACGGCATCCGCTCGCGCAGCTCCGCGTGCGGGACGCTCTTGGTGAAGATCGCGATGTGCACCACGCTCGGCTCGACCACCTCGGCCACGAGCTTGAAGGAGTTCGACAGCTCCGCCACCGTCGCGTTGTTGTCCAGCCCGTCGCGGATCGTCTGGATCTTCGCCTGCGACCCCGCGTAGGCGATCTGCCGGGCCGCCCCCGGCCCAAACGTCATCACCAGCGCCAGCGTCACCAGCACCACCAGACTCGGTCCCAGATATCCCAGACGTTTCATACTCGATGCTCCTGATTGGCCGGCTGGTTCGCCCCGGCCGGCGAGGGTTAGGTCTATACAGGATCGTTCGAGCGCCTGCCTGACATGGAGAATTTACGCACGGGCCCGCCGGCGGTTCATTTTCTCCCCCTGCGGACGACCGTCCCCCGGCCGAGCCGGGGGCTGAATCAGAGGATGCCACGCCCGTGGTTCAGCCCCCGGCTTCGCCGGGGGGTACTTCGGATCGCCCCATGGTGTCGAATAACGCCCCTCACCCCTCGACGTGATACGGGTGGTCCTCGGCCAGGTACCGCCCCGACTCAGCCAGCGCCACCCACTTCGCCGCCGTCTCGCGGATCGCCCCGCCCACGTCGCCCTGCGGCGGCGCGAACGGCGCGTGCCACCCCGTCAACCCCAGCACGTCGTGCATCACCACCACGTGCCCATGGCACGCCGGCCCCGCCCCGCACCCAATCAGGATCGCCTGCTCGTCCTTGGGCGATTGTTCACGGATCGCCTCGATCACCCCCACGCTGACCTCGGCCGGCACAGCCTCGAGCAGGATCATCACCGCCCCGGCCCGCACCATCTCACCCGCCAGTTGCACCGTCTGGCGGACCTCCTCGGCCGAGTGATACACCTTGCGGCTGCGCCCCATGGTCAGCTTCTGCTGCGGCCGCGAACCCAGGTGCGCCACCACCGGCACACCCGCCGCCGCCATCCGCTCGACCAGTGGCAGGTCATGCCGGCTCACCTCGAGCTTGACCGCATCCGCCCCGCCCTCGGTCAGGAAGCGCATCGCGTTGGCCATCCCCGCGTCCTGCCCGCACTGGTACGACCCGAACGGCATGTCCCCCATCACAAACGCCAGTGGCGCCGCCCTCCGCACCGCCGCGGTGATCTGGAGCATGAAGTCCAGGGGGGCCGGCAACGTCGTCTCGTGCCCCAGGACGAACTGCCCAGCCGTGTCGCCGACGAGCAGCGTCTTGAGCCCCGCCTGCCAGAACAAGCGAGCGGTCGTCGCGTCGTAGCAGGTGAGCATGGCGAACTTCTGACCCGCCGCCGCCCACTGGCGCAGCGTCGAGAGACGGATTTTCTTGTCGGGGGGGGACGATGGCATAGGTGAATTATAGATGAAAGACCGCTGGCACCCACAGGCCTGTGCGGGTTGCCCGGGCTATTCCATCTCCCCCTCGCTGGCCCGGATGAACTGCCTGTAAAGATGGGCATACGTCCCGCCCGTGGCCAGCAGGTCCAGGTGCGTGCCTCGTTCGATGATCCGGCCGTGGTCGAGCACCAGCACCATGCTCGCGTGGCGGATCGTGCTCAGCCGGTGGGCCACCACGAAGCTCGTCCGCCCCGCCAGCAGGATCGCCAGGGCCTTCTGGATCCGCGCCTCGGTCATGGTGTCGACGCTGCTGGTGGCCTCGTCGAGGATCAGGATGCGCGGGTCAGCCAGCATCGCCCGGGCGAAGCAGATCAGCTGCCGCTGGCCCAGCGACACGTTCTTCCCCGACTCGCCTACGTCGGTCTTCATCCCGTCCGGCAGGGCCTCGAGCAGGTCCAGGCAGTCGAGCCTGCGGGCCGCGTCGATGACCTCCTCGTCCGTCGCCTTGGGCCGGCCCACGCGGATGTTGTCCATCACCGTCCCGGCAAACAGGAAGTTCGTCTGCAGCACGATCCCCATCTGCCGGTGCAGCGACTCGCTGGTGATCGCCCGGATCTCGTGCCCGTCGATCAGGAGCTGCCCCTTGTCCGGCAGGTAGAACTTGGCGATCAGGTTGATGACCGTGCTCTTGCCGCTGCCGGTGTGCCCGACGAGCGCGATGGTCTGCCCCGGCTCGGCCCGGAAGCTGACGTTCTGGAGCACGGGCCGGCCCGGGTCGTAGCTGAAAACCACATCCTTGAACTCGACCAGTCCCCGGATCGGCGGCAGCTCCACCGAGTTGGGCGCGTCCGTCCAGGCCGGCGGCGTGTCCAGCAGACGGAAGATCCGCTCCGCCCCCGCCATCGCCGTCAGGGCCATGTCGTACATGTTCCCGATCACCACGATCGGCGTGAAGAACAGCTGGGCCATGAAGAAGAAGCCCACCAGCGCCTCGATCACCGCCTGCCGCTCGGACACGTCGTCGCCCATGTGCAGCACCCGCCACCCGGCGAACACCAGCATCAGCGACATGAACACCGGCCGGACGAATTCCAAGAGCGGGAAGAACGTCCCCCGCGTCCGCTCGGCGTAAAGGTGGTACTGCGAGTGGTCGAGCACCAGGTCGCCGAAGATCTCCGCGTTGACGTCCTGTCGCACGTACCCCTGCGTCACCCGGATGCCGTGGACCGACTCGGCCAGCATCGCCGTCACCCGGCTGAACGACTCCTGGATGTCCCGGTACGCGGCCGACAGCTTGGGGTGGAAGTGGTGGTGCAGCGCCCAGAGCACCGGCAGCAGCGCCGTGATCAAGAGGAACAACTGCCAGTCGTACCACAGCATGAACACCCCGGAGAAGATCATCTGACCCGCCTGCACCAGCGAGATGAACAGCACGTCCTGCACCCCCGTGCGGACGCTCTCGACGTCGCTGGTCATCCGGCTGATGATCCGGCCGAGCTTGGTCCGGTTGAAGAAGCCCATCGGCATCGTCTGCAGGTGCGCGAAGATGTCGCGCCGCAGGTCGTGCACGATGTACTCGCCCAGCTGCATCGCCTGCTTGGAGCGGAAGTAGTGCGTGAAGTGCATCCAGAACGCCAGCGCCGCATACCCCGCCACCGCCAGCGAGAGCTTGAGCATTCCCGACTTGTGGGCGATCGGCCCGTTGATCACCAGCGTCATCACCCACGCCACCAGCGGCAGCTGCACCGACCGCACCAGCACCGCCAGCACCAGCCCGTTGCGGAGCTTGCGGTGCGGCCGGGTGTAGTGGAACAGCCGGCGGATCAGCGTCAGGTCCAGAGGCCTCTGTTCGGGCTCCTGCTCCTGCTCGCGCCGCGTCTGCGTCAACGTCAGCGTGTTGGAGGTCAGCCGCGTCACGCGTTCTCCTCCCCGACGCCCAGCAGCCGCTTGCTCTCGGCGTCGGCGATCTGGAGGCTCGCGGCCCGGCGGTAGTGGCCCTTCTCGTTCATGAGTTCCTCGTGCGTCCCCCGCTGAATGATCCGCCCCTGGTCCAGCACGATGACAAGGTCCGCCCGTCGCAGCGTGCTCAAGCGATGGGCCACCACGAAGGTGGTCCGGCCCTGCATGGCGTTGTCCATCGCCGCGAGGATCTCGTGCTCGGTCTCGGGGTCCACCGCGCTCGTCGCGTCGTCGAGCAGCAGGATCGGCGGCTCGAGCAGGATGGCCCGCGCGATCGCCAGCCGCTGCCGCTGACCGCCCGAGAGGTTCGAGCCGTGCTCGCCGATCACCGTCCGGTACTTGTCCGGCAACTCCTCGATGAAGTCCGCCGCCGCGGCGATCTCGGCCGCCTTGCGGATCTGCGCCTCGGTCGCCTCGGGATGGCCGAAGGCGATGTTCGCCGCCACCGTGTTGCTGAAGAGGAAGCTCTCCTGGAACACCAGCCCCACGTTCCGCCGCAGGTCGTCCAGGTCGTACTCCCGCACGTCGCGCCCATCGACCAGCACGCGCCCTTTCCGGGGGCGGGGGTCGTAGAAACGCGGGATCAGGCTCAAGAGCGTGCTCTTGCCCGACCCGGTGGCCCCGACCACCGCCACGCACTGGCCCGGCTCGACCTCGAAGCTGATCTCCTCGAGCACCGGGTCCAGGTCGCGGTAGCCGAACGTCACCCCCTCGAACGCCACCCGTCCCTTGGCCCGCTCCAGACGCACCGGCTGGGGCGGGTTCTGGATCTCCACCGGTTGGTCGAGCACCTCGAACACCCGTTGCGCCCCGGTCAGGCTGTACTGCACCGTGTTGGTGATGTTCGCCAGCTGGTTGACCTGCCCGGAGAACCCGCCGAGCAGCCCCGCGAAGACCACGAACCCCTGCCCGAGCGTGAAGTTCTCGTTGGTCATCACCATGTACCCGCCGACGAGCATCAGCAGGGACATGTTCAGGCTCGACATCCCCTCGATCGAGGGGATGAACATGCTCGTCAGGTGGAAGATCCCGCGTCGCTGCCACTTGATCCGCCGGTTGGCCGTCTGGAACCGCCGGTTCTCGATCGCCTGTCGGCCGAAGCACTTGACCACGTGCATGCCCTGGATGTTCTCCGACAGGCGAAGGATCAATGCGTCGCCCAGCTCACGCGCCCGTCGGTACGACGGCCGGACCGTCTTGGAGAATCGCCGCGAGATCAGGAACATCACCGGGGCCGTGCCCAGGCTCACCAGCGTCAGGATCGCGTTGGTCCGCAGCATGTACGTCACGTAGACCACCAGCGTCAGCACCACCAGCACGAACTGCATCACCACCCCGTCGATGAACATCCGCACCGACTGCACGTCGCCCGTCACGCGGTTGATGATCGACCCGCTGGTGGACTGATCAAAGAAACGGAACGACAGCCGTTGGAGCTTGTCGTACACCTCCCGGCGGAGGCTGACGATGATCTTCTGTGACAGACGTGCCCCACCGATGATTGTCCGAAAACGCAGGAACCCGTACGCCGCCGCCACCGCCAGCATGCACCCGGACAGCAGCAGCACCACCCTCATCGGGTCCCAGCTCGCCGGCGGCTCGATCCCCAGCGGCCAGCGCGGCATCTTGGTGCTGTCCGGCAGGGCCTCGTGACGCAGATAATCCAGCGCCAGCCCGAAGAGCGTCAGCCCCGCCAGGCCTAACCCCACCAGCATCAACTGCATGCCGACGATCTTGAGGCACCCGAGTCGATACCGCCACGCGATGCCCAGCAGCCGGCGGATGAGCTGGTTGTTGCTCAGTTGGCTGACGCTAGGCAGATTCCCCTCGGCCTGCCCGGCCTTGGCGCCGGGGTGCAGCATCTGGCCCTGGCCGGATTTGCGGCCGTCAGGCTCCGGCGGCTCGGGGCTCACGGCCTCGTCCTTGGACTTCCTTGCTTTTCGCTTCCACACTTCGCACGTCCTTGCATGGCTGAGCCTCCCTGCCCGCCACGCGTCTCTTTTCGGTTGGTGTTAAGCTCAAGAGTCTACCGGCCTAAGCGGGGCTGACAACCTCCGCGGCGATCCGATGGTGGG
>JADZCW010000057.1 GCA_020851395.1 Phycisphaeraceae bacterium | reverse complement strand
GGTGACAACATCGCCCTGAAGAACTCCAAGCGCGTCCTGCGTCCGCTCGTCCAGGACAACCGGATCGCCTGGGGCGACTTCGCCTTCGCCGACGTCAACGACACCTGGGTCGTCGGCTACGTCAACCTTTACGACACCCAGACCAACACCCTCAAAGTTCTCGGCCGGGCCGGCGGCGATCCCAACGGCGCCATGGTCGCCTCTGAACTGGCCTGGGTTGCCGGCTGGGCTCCCTGGACGCCCCAGATTGGTTTCGAAGGCGACTACATCGGCTACAACGAGCCCCTGACCATGGGTGGCATCGTCTACCAGATCAGCACCGGCACCTTCACCCACGTCAACAACCCCGGCGAACAGTGGCACTTCGCCGACGTTAACGGCAACGGCCTGCTGGCCATCCAGGACTGGGACCCCGCCATGACCACGAACCTCATCAACCCCGCCACTTTTGACGGCAGCGATGGTTCGATGGTCTTCCGCGGCTCCAACGCCAGCACCGAGTTCGGCACCGCCCCCCGCATCAGCGGCGACACCATGGCCTGGAACGACGACACCGCCGACGATTATCGTCGCACCATGTACAACGTCGCCACGGACACCGAGACGGTCATCTGGACATCCTCCAAGACGACCGCCACGCTCTATCCGCAGAAGATCCAGGTCGACAGCACGGGCAACAAGCTCGTCCTGGCCGTCCGTGATGAGTCCACGACCGACGGCTTCGGCTCCAAACTCACCGAGGTCATCGTCTACGACGTGGCCACCAGCACCTGGTCGACGCTCCTGAACTTCGCCGCCGGCGATGAGGAGCCCATGCTCGACGGCGACTATCTCGTCTGGCAGCGCAAGGTCGCCTCCGGCAACAACGACATCTACGGCATGAAGATCTCCACCGGCGACATCTTCCCGATCGCCACCGGCGCCAAGAACGCCCAGTACCCCGCGGTCGACGGCAACACGGGCCTCGTCGCCTGGATCGAGCCCGACGACACCGGCGGCGACTATTCCTTTGATGTCCACTACACCTTCATCCCCGAGCCGGCCGGCCTCGGCCTGCTCGCCCTCGGCGGCCTGGCCCTGCTGCGGCGCCGGTAAGTCTTGACACCCTGATCCGGGGATGCCCTCGGTCCTGACGCGGCTGGAGGTTCACGCCTCCAGCCGCTTTTTCTTTGGTCCTCGCTCACCGGCCCCGGACTTCCGCCGCGATCTTCCGGATCGCCTGCGGGTACGCGATGCACTCCTGCTCGAACACCCGCGCCGCCAGCGTGTCCGGCGTGTCCCCAGGCAGCACCGGACATCTCCGCTGCACGACGATCGCCCCCGTGTCGTAGCTCTGGTCGCAGTAATGCACCGTGCAACCCGACTCCTTCTCACCCGCCGCCAGCACCGCCTCGTGCACGTGGTGGCCGAACATGCCGGGCCCGCCGAACTTGGGCAACAGGGCCGGATGGATGTTGATGACTCGGCCCGCGAAGTCGTCCGGGATCACCAGCAGACTCAGAAACCCCGCCAGACACACCAGCTCCGCCCCGGACTGCCGGACGATCGGCCAGACAACACCCGAGAACTCAGCAGACCCCCGGAAGCTCTTGCGCTCAACCACCTGCACAGCCAAGCCGCGTTTCCGTGTCCGCTCGACGCCCGCCGCATCGCCGCGTGAGCTGATCACGCAGACGATCTGTGCCGCCAGCTCGCCCGCGTCGATCTGCTCCGCCAGGTTGATCAGCGTCCGCCCCCCGCCGCTGATCAGCACCGCCAGCCGCAGCGGCTTGGCGGACGTGGCCCTCGATGCGTCACCGGGTTTCGCCATGATGCGGGTACGATACTCGGACAATGTCCGCCTCACCAGAACGCCCGCCCGTCACGCGCCTCGCCCCCTCGCCCACCGGAGCGTTGCACCTGGGCAATGCCCGCACGTTCGTCCTGAACTGGCTCCTCGCCCGCCGGCGCGGCTGGCGCGTCATCCTCCGCATCGAGGACCTGGACACCCCCCGCACCAAACGTGGGGCTGATCAACAAGCCCTTGACGATCTTCGCTGGTTAGGCGTGGACTGGGACGAGGGCCCCTACCACCAAGCCAACGATCTAGCCCCCTATCACGCCGCCCTGGCTGAACTCGCCCACCAGGGCCGCATCTATCCCTGCACCTGCTCCCGCCGCGAGATCGAGCTCGCCCAGTCCGCCCCCCACGAGGGCGACGCCGAGCCGCGCTACCCCGGTGTCTGCCGCCCGAAAGACGTCTCAGCCTTCACCTGGTCGCCCCGCGACGCCACAGCCTGGCGCGTCATCGTCCCCGACGAGCCCGTCACCTTCACCGACGAGCTCCGCGGCCCTCAGTCGATCAACGTCCAGACCAGCGTCGGCGACTTCCTCGTCGCCACCAAGGCCCAACTCCCCGCCTATCAGCTCGCCGTCGTCGTCGACGACGCCCGTCAGGGCGTGACCGACGTCGTGCGTGGCGACGACCTGCTGGACTCCACCGCCCGGCAGATCTGGCTCCACCGCTGGCTCACCGGCCAAGACGGCCCGCGCTGGTGGCATCTCCCGCTCGTCCGCGGCCAGGACGGTCGCCGCCTGGCCAAGCGCCACGGCGACACGCGCCTGGCGACCTACCGTCAGATCGGCGTCCCCGCCCGGCGCGTCCTGGGCCTGATCGCCTTCTGGTCCGGCCTGCGCGCCGCACGCGAGCCCTGCACCCTCCAGGACCTTCTGGCCCACTTGGACATCTCTCAACTTCCGGGTGAAGATATTATCTTCACCCCCGAGGATCACGCATGGCTGCTCGGTCGATAATCCGTCGTCACCCCCCCACCGCTCTCACCCTGCTCGCGGCCTGCCTCCTCGCCGCCTGCTCCCGCACCACCGCGCCGACCTCGCAGCCGAGCACCATCACCGCCACAATCGACGGCCAGTCCTTCACCCTCGAGCTCGCGCTCGACAACGCCGCACATTATCGGGGCCTCAGCGGCCGCTCACACCTGGATCCTGACGCCGGCATGCTCTTCGTCTTCGGTTACCCGCAAGAGCTCACCTTCGTGATGCGCGAGTGCCTGGTGCCCATCGACGTGATCTTCCTCAGCCCCGCCGGCCGAATCATCGAGATGCACGCCATGGCCGTCGAGCCCCCGGGCACGCCGGAGCTGGACCTTAAGCGTTATTCCAGCCGCTGGCCGGCGCAATACGCCCTGGAACTGCCCGGCGGGAGCATCGAGCGGCTTCGTCTCAAGCCCGGGCAAAAGCTGGATTTACCATTCGATTCCCTCAAGCCTGTCTCCCCCTGACCCGATGATGGTTGCAGGTCGATTGCCGCGCTCGACGCGCCCTCGCGCCTGGACTGTTGTCACATGCCCCCAGCCGCCCTGAGCCTGATCGGTTCCTCGCCCGCCGCCCTGGAGCAGCCCTTCGTGCGCCAGGCCATGGACGTGTGGGCCGCGCAGGGTGATCGCCCCCCCATCGCCCCGATGGCTGTCGGCGACATGCTCACCCACCCCCAGTGGCTCAAGCAGACCGTCGGCCTGTGGATTGTCATCCAGACGGGCGACACGACGGATCATCTCGACGAATTGCTCGCCCTGATCGAAGAAAAACGCTATCCGGGGGTGATCTCCCTGCCGGATGAAAAACGCCCTCCCGGCAGCGTCACCGCCGAGGGCCTGCTCGTCGCCCCCCCCACCGCTGCACCCGACTGCCTCGTCGCGCTCCTGCGGGCCGTGTGTCTGCAGACGACGACCGTTCGCTCGCTGACCTCCGAGCTGAACCTCGCCCTGGCCAACCAGGCCGGCGCCTGCCGACAGGTCCAGGCCATGGACGAGGAGATGCGCCTGGCCGCCCAGCTCCAGCATGAGCTCTTGCCCGCCAAGCTCCCACAGCTTTCTGGGATCTCCTTCGCCGCCCTCTTCCGCCCAGCCACCTACGTCAGCGGTGACGTCTACGACGTCCGCGACCTAGGCCACGGACGCGTGGGTCTGTTCCTCGGCGACGCCGTCGGCCATGGCGTCCCCGCCGCGATGATGACCGTCTTCCTCCTCGAGGCCCTGCGCTCCGCCACCAGCCTCTCCGAGGCCTCGCCCAATCAGGTCCTGTCCTGGATCAACCTCCAGATGATCCGCCAGCAGACGGGCAAGGTCCGCACCGCCACGGCCGTCTACGGCATCCTCGATGCCGAGAAGCGCACCCTCAACATCGCTCGTGCCGGCCACCCCGCCCCGCTCATCCTGCGCGCCGACGGCCAGACCGAACTGCTCGAACCCCAGGGCAGCCTCCTGGGCGTCTTCCACGAGACCAGCTTCGAGGAGCAGACGGTGCAGTTCGGCCCCGGCGATCGCCTCTTGATCTACAGCGACGGCTTCGAGCTCGCCTTCCCCAAGATCGACGCCGCCGACGGCCGCAAGAAAGTCTTCAACCCCGACTTCGCCCGCCAGTTCCAGCACCTCGCCAAAGGCCCCATGATCGAGGCCCTCGAGCAGCTCGCCGGCAACCTCGACCAGCAGATCGGCTCCCTCCACCAGATCGACGACCTGACCGCCCTGATGATGGCCGTCGAGGCGCATTCACCCCACAGTGCGCAGAGCTCACCCAACCAGACCGCCCGCGACCTGGCCTCCGCGAAATCTTGACTCGCTCTTTTCTTCCTCCGTGTCCTCCGTGCTCTCCGTGGTGAAATCCGAAAGGATCACGCCACGAAGCCCGCATCGCGCAGCTTCTGAATCGTGAGCCCAGGCTTCGCCTCTCCCGGTTCCTCCAGCACGCGCTCCAGCCAGCTCACGATCGTCTTGGCGATCATGTCCGCCTCGAGGTTCACCGGATCGCCCACCTTCGCCTGCCCCAGCGTCGTCAAGCGCAGCGTCGTGGGGATCAACGCCACCTCGATCTCCGTCTTGCTCACCGCCGCCAGCGTCAGGCTCACCCCATCGATCCCCACCGACCCCTTGGGCGTCATGTAAGGCATCAGGTGCGCCGGCGGCTCGACGGTGACGCGCCACTCCTCCGGCTGCGCGCTCACCCGCGTGATCCTCCCCACACCGTCAACGTGCCCCTGCACGAAATGCCCGCCGATGGGCGTGCTGGGCGTCAGCGACGTCTCGAGGTTCACCTCATCCCCGACCTTCAGACTCCCCAGTCGCGTCTTGTCCAGCGTCTCTTTGATGACGTCAAAGCCCAGGATGCCGGGCTTCTCGCCAGCCGACGGCGCCAGCGTCAGACAGCACCCGCTAACGCACACACTGTCGCCACCCCCCGGAAGGGGATTGAATACCACCCCCGCCGGGTCGATGACCAGACGCACCCCGCCGGCCGTGGGTTTCAGATCCGCCACGCGTCCCTTGCCGATAACAATCCCTGCAAACATGCCCGCCAGTGTAGGCCGCCAGCGTGCTCCTGCAACCGCCCAGACTGCACCTTGGCCCCCCTACCGCCCCCCTGGTATCATCCGGAACTTTGCCCCCCGGAAGGTTTGACTCCGCGAAGACTTATCCGCCAAGGAATCTTGACCATGACCCCGCGTACCCACGACTGCGGCGCCCTCCGCCAGGACCACGTCGGCCAGACCGTCACCCTCGCTGGCTGGGTCAACAGCTACCGCGACCACGGCGGCGTCGTCTTCATCGACCTGCGTGACCGCAAGGGCGTCACTCAGATCGTCTTCCACCCCGAGAACGCCGACGCCCATAAGCTCGCCAACGCCCTGCGTCACGAGGACGTCCTCGAGGTCACCGGCCAATGCGTCAAGCGCGAGGCTGGCATGGAGAACCCGCGCCTCGCCACGGGCCAGATCGAGGTCCAGGCCAAGTCGGCCGCGCTGCTGAACAAGGCCCAGACGCCCCCCTTCACCCCCGACGAGGCCGGCAAGGTCAACGAAGAGACCCGCCTCAAGTACCGCTACGTCGATCTCCGCCGCCCCCGGATGCAGGAAATCCTCGCCATCCGCCACCGCACAGCCAAGGTCATCCGCGATTACTTCGATGAGCAGGGCTTCCTCGAGATCGAGACCCCCTTCCTCTGCCGCAGCACCCCGGAAGGGGCCCGTGACTTCCTCGTCCCCTCGCGCGTCATCCCCGGCTCCTTCTACGCCCTGCCCCAGAGCCCCCAGCTCTACAAGCAGGTCCTGATGGCCTCGGGCTGCGAGAAGTACGTCCAGCTCGTCCGCTGCTTCCGTGACGAGGACCCCCGCGCCGACCGCGTGGCCGAGTTCACCCAGCTGGACTTGGAGATGAGCTTCGTCGACCAGGACGAGGTCATGACCGTCGCCGAGGGCATGGCCCGACGCGTCTGGCAGAAAGTCCTCGGCGTCGACGTCCCGCCCGTGCAGCGCATGTGCTACGACGAGGCCATGGGCCGCTTCGGCTCCGACAAGCCCGACCTCCGCTTCGGCCTGGAGATCGTCGACGTGTCGGACCTCGCCGCCCAGACCGACTTCAAAGTCTTCCGCGGCACCCTCGACGCCAAGGGCACCGTCCGCGCGATTCGAGTTCCGGGGGGCGGCAAGCTCACCCGCAAGCAGACCGACGAGATGTCCGAGTGGATCAAGCAATTCGGCGTCGGCGGTCTGCCCCTGGTCAAGGTCGAGGGCGGCAAGTTCGCCACCGGCATCGCCAAGTTCGTCGAGCCCATCAAGGACGCGCTCATCCAGCGCCTCGGCGCCGCCGAGGGGGACCTGATCGTCTTCGGCGTCGGCTCGCCCGCCATCACCGCCCTGCGGGCCCTGGGCGCCCTGCGTCTGCGTCTGGCCCAGGAACTCAACCTCATCCCCGAGGGCCAGTGGAAGTGGCTGTGGGTGGTCAAGTTCCCCGCCATGGAATGGAACCCCGACGAGAAGCGCTGGGACAGCCTCCACCACCCCTTCACCGCCCCCTTCGACGAGGATCTGGACAAGCTCGAGTCCGACCCCGGCGCCGTCCGCAGCAAGGCCTACGACCTGGTCCTTAACGGCTCGGAGGTCGGCGGCGGCTCGATACGTATCCACTCCCCGGAGGTGCAGAAGCGCGTCTTCAAGCTCCTGGGCATCGACGAGGCCGCCGCGGCCGCCAAGTTCGGCTTCCTTCTCGACGCGCTCAAGTATGGCGCGCCCCCGCACGGCGGACTGGCTTTCGGCTTCGACCGACTGATCATGCACCTCGTCGGCACGCTGAACATCCGCGACGTGATCGCTTTCCCCAAGACCGCCACCGGCGCTGATCTCATGACCGCCGCCCCCGCCCCGGTCGAGGAGGCCCAGCTCCGCGAACTGCAACTGCGCGTCGCCCCGACCGAGGCCCCCAAGAAGCCCGCGGCCACGCCTAAGCCGGTCGCCTGACATGCCCCGAGCCGACCAGAACAGCGGCATGGCCACGGCGCTCAATGCGCCCTCAACCTCCCCGCGTCTGGCCATGCTCGACGCCGCCCGCGTCTTTGCCGGCCTGGGCGTCATCTGGTTCCACTCCATCGAGTCCGACACCCTCCAACCCGCCGGCATCCTCGGCCGCTTCTCCGTCGCCTTCTACACCCTCGCCGCCATGCTCTTCATGGTCGAGAGCCTCCGCCGAAAACCCGCCCGCACCTGGCGGCAGTACGCCACCGAACGCCTGACACGCCTCTATCTGCCCTTCATCGGCTGGTCCATCCTCACGCAACTCGTCGTCTGGTTCGTCCACCACCGCCTCAGCCCCCGCGTCCCCCTGCCCGAACTCTCGCTCGATGTCCTGGTCACCGGCACCGCCCTGCCGATGTGGTTCATCCCCTTCATCCTCGTCGGCTGCCTGGCCCTCTTCCCCCTGGCCAAGTGGATGATCCGCAACCGCTACCGCCAGTACACCGTCGCCGTCCTGGCCATCCTCCTGGCCCTGAACCTCGACATCTCCGACTGGTACGACCCGCCCCTCCAGGGCATCCCCCTGCTCGGCCCCCTGCTCCTGGCCAGCTGGCATCGTTGGAGCGCCCTGTACTGGGGCCTGGCGCTGGCCATCCTCTATCACGGCTGGCTCAAACGCCCCGACATCGCCCGCCGCATGGCCCTCCTCGGCCTGCTCATGCTCGTGGCCATCACCGCCTACCAGTGGGTCCACGGCATGCACCCGGCCCTCAAAGTCCTCACGGGCCTGTCCTTCATCCTCGTCGCCCTCGCCCCCTGGCAGCACGCCTTGATCACCTGGGTCGCGCGCCTCGCCCCCCTGACCATGGGCGTCTACCTCTGCCACTGGCTCTGGATCTCCCTCGCCCGCGGCCTGGCCGACTTCTATGACATCCCCATCTGCCCGCAGCGTGACGTGGTGATCTTCCTCCTCGCCTCGCTCCTGAGCGTGACGAGCCTCTGGCTCCTGGTCCGTGTCCGCTGGGGCGCTTGGCTGACCGGCCACCTCCACCCCCAGGTCCGCGGCCACCGCGCCCCGGCTCACGCCGCTACGTCATAAGCCATCCGCCCACCGTTACAATCACCCCACCATGCCGACGCTTGCTCTAGCCTGGGGCGACCTGGCCTTCGACGACCATCCGGGCAGCGGGACACCCCTGATCTTCCTCCACGGCTCCGGCTGCGACAGCACCGACTGGAACGCCGTCCTGCGGGACCTGCCCCACGGCCGGCGTTCGATCACCCTCGACTTTCGGGGCCACGGCCGCAGCGCCACGCCGACAGCCACCTTCTCAATGTCCGACCTGGCCGACGATGCTCTGTCTCTGGCCGATCACCTGCGCCTGAACCGCTTCATCCTCGTCGGCCACAGCCTCGGCGGCATGGTCGCCATGGACCTCGCCAGCCGCTGCGACCGAGCGGCGTCTCTTGTCCTGCTCGAGGGCTGGACGCGCCTGACCTGCACCCGCGCCTTCACAGGCGACCGCTTCCACGGCACACTCAACCCCGCCGCCGTCGCCGCCATTCAGCAGAAGCTCAAAACCACCCGCGACCGCTTCACGCAAACTTCCGGGGGATGGGACGCCTTCTGGCAGACCGTCAGCACCTTCGACGCCACGGCCTTCCTTCAGTCCGCGTCCATCCCCATCTTCGAAGTCTACGGCGACCTCGGCCGCACCCCCGACTCGCAGCGCCTGCTCGCCGTGCCCGACAACCCCCACATCCAATGGCACTGGCTCCCCGGCGCGGGCCACTACCTGCCCACGGAGCGTCCGCAAGACGTCGCAGCCCTCTGTGGCCAGGCCGTCACCGCTATTTAATTTCTTGCTTCTCCCGCGGCCAGGCGGTAGTTTGCCCCCGGGCACCCGGTCCCGTCACGGGACGCCTTCAAGGACAAATTTTGTTATATTATTAGAGAATGCAGTATTTCGTTGAGCCCCGATCGTGCCCCGTCGATGTCCCCGTCACGCTCCGCGTCACAGCAATCCTTGACGCCCCCCTACGCCGCGGCGATCGCATCGCGTTCTCGCTGCCGGAGTCGTGGTCGAGTCGCCCTTACTGCATCACGTTCACCAAGCCGATCCATCTGGACGATCCGCAGGCGGCCGACCACGTCACGATCACGGCCGATGGCGCCCAGTTCGACCTGTCACTCGGCCGCGTGGCGATGCCCAGCGGGCTGCCCAAGGGACACGTCAAGAAGGTGATCGCGGTCGTCCGTGAGGGCGAGGTACAAGCCGGCGGACACGTCCACTTCACCCTCTCCAACTCGCAATCAACCTGGCTCGCCGAAGACGCAACGATCCGCGTGTGGATCAATGACCAGGAAGAGCAAAATCCTCCCCGCGTGCGAACGCTGCCGCGCGACGCCGAGAAGATCCGCCTGATCGCGCCGTCCTCAGCCAGGCCCGGCGAGCCCCTGCGGGTCCGCATCGTCAGCCTCGACCGCTTCTGGAATCGCTCATCGTCTAAATATCAAGCCGGCGTGCTCACGCGTGAAGACGGCGCCGTCCTCATGGAAGGAATCGATTTCGTCGGCTCCTGCGAAATGGAAGTCGTCCTCCACGATCCGGGTGTGCACCGGCTGATGTTCGATCAGGCCAGATCGAACCCGATCCGGATCTGCGATGATCCGCACGGGCCCTATTGGGGCGACATGCACAGCCACGACAAGATCCACGACTGCGGCGCCGGCGAGGACGCGATCGGCTACGCACGCGACGTCGCCTGTCTCGACTTCGCCGCCGTCATGCCCGACTACCGCGGCCTGTCGCTGGACACCTGGCCGGCCTTCGTCGCGCGGGCCAACCGCGCCGACGACCCCGGCCGATTCACCTCCCTGCTCGCCTACGAGGTGGGCTTCGCCGCCGGCCACTACAACGTCTACTTTCGGGGCGCCCAAGGACCGCTGCTCGACCCGGCCGACAACACACGGCGGTCGCTGCAGCACCTCCTGCCGCTGCTCGATCCCGCCGACGCGTTCGTCGTCCCCCACCACGTCGGCGTGCACTGGTGCCCGCAGGCGTCGTACGCTCCCGAGCACGATCCCTGGACCGTCGGCCTGGAGATCTACTCTTCCCACGGCCTGGGCGAACGCTACATGCCCGAGCACGTGCTGGCCTACGAATTCAATCGCGTCCGAGGCGAGAACAAGTACGCCAGCAGCGTGAACAAGCCCGTCTACGCCCGAGACGCCTGGGCCCAGGGACGCCGGTACGGCGTCGTGGCCGGCAGCGACGACCACATGGGCCAGCCCGGCAAGCCCGTCAAGGGCCTGACCGCGGCCCACGCAACGAGAAACACTCGCCAGGACATCTGGAACGCCCTCCACACCCGCCACTGCTACGCGACGACCGGCGAGCGCATGCTCCTGGATTTCCACGTCAACGGCCAGCCCATGGGGTCCGAGATCCACGCCAACCCCGGCGACACGCTACGCTTCACCGCCGAAGTCCACGGCACCGAAGACCTGGCCTTCATCGAGATCGCCCGCCTGCGCCTCGACGGACGCGGCGACTGGCAGAGCGCCTACTACAAGAAGCTCGAGGACCGCGACGCCTTCCACGAGGGCAAGGCCCAGTCCAACCTGGACTGGAGCATGTCGTTCGAGGAGCCCTTCGACGGCGACGTGATGTACTACCTGCGCGCCGGCCAGCGCACCATGATCGACGGCTGGCCCGCATTCGCCTGGAGCAGCCCGATCTGGGTCACTTGTGGCGGTCCGGATACTTGAAGAAGCACAGCAGGTTCCCGTCCGGGTCCCGGAACCGGAACAGCCGATGCCCGTAGCTGTCCGTCCGGATCGGCTCGTCAAAGTGAAGCCCCATCTTTGACAGCCGGGCGTAGTGCGCGTCCGGATCGTCCACCTCAAAGTCCAGCAGCACCCCCGGATTCGGCTCCGTGCGCAGCCCGCCCGGGCAGT
>JADZCW010000056.1 GCA_020851395.1 Phycisphaeraceae bacterium | reverse complement strand
CGTGGGGTTCTGCTCGTCCAGGACGGCCAGGCGCAGGTCGATGGTCTTGGTCACGTCGGGCGTCCGCCGCGGGTCGTAGAGCTTGTCCTTCGACAGCAGCAGCGGGATGACGCGCACGGCCCGGCGCTGGAACGTGACCTCGACCGAGGCGTCGTTGCGGGGGAAGTCCGGCTCGGTGAACTGCCGGTCGCTCCAGCGGCGGGGCAGGGAGGGCTCGCCGGTCTGTTTGAACCCGATCAGGGCGTAGAGCTTGGCCTGCATCGCCGGGTCGTTGCGGGTCATGAGGGTGAACAGCTCGTTCGCCAGCGTGCTGCTCATGACGTTGGCCGGCGTGCGGGCGAGGAAGACCGCCGGCAGGACCAGGGCGGTGCGGCGCGTGTAGGGCTCATTGAACTGCTCCTGGCCGGAGGACTTGATGATCTGGATCTTGGCCGGGAGTTTGACGCCGAGCTCCTCAAGGCGCGGTCCGAGCTTCTCCAAGGCCCCGCGGACTTTGTTGACCTCCGGCCCCGTCCACGCCCGTGCCTGGCGCCCAAGGAAGCGGAGGAAGGCGTCGTTCGAGACGTCGTTGACCTCTTCCATCCTGCCCTTGCGGTCCAGGTCGCTCAGGGTCCGTGTGAAGTCGTCGTCAGACGAGAGGAATGGGCCGGCCTGCTCGGCGGCGAGGAACTCGCAGGTGGTGGTCTTGGTCAGCGGGAAGGTCTGCTGCCCCTCGGCCCGTAGGCCCGGGGTGAACAGAAGCACAGCGAGCATCAACATGACAACCGACGGCAGGCGTGATGTGGTCATGGCGGTGTCCTCGTGGGGGATATTCGTGCGATTATAGCGCGCGGGAGCCTGCGCCTGGGGGTGGGTGTGGGAAAGCAAAAAGTCCAGGCGGGAGCACGCCTGGACTTGAAGGACGCGTGGGGGGTGCGTCGGGTTCTTCAGTAGCGGTAGTGGTCGGGCTTGTAGGGGCCCTCGACGGGCACGCCGATGTAGCCGGCCTGCTGCTTGCTGAGCTTGGTGAGCTTGACGCCGAGCTTCTCGAGGTGCAGGCGGGCGACCTTCTCGTCGAGCGTCTTGGGCAGGATGTAGACCTGGTTCTTGTACTGGCCCTTCTTGGTCGCCAGCTCGATCTGGGCGAGGACCTGGTTAGTGAAGCTGCTGCTCATGACGAAGCTCGGATGGCCCGTGGCGCAGCCGAGGTTCAGCAGCCGGCCCTCGGCCAGCACTAGGATCGAGTGCCCGTCGGGGAAGGTCCACTTGTCGTACTGAGGCTTGATGTTGGTCTTCTTGACGCCGGGGAACTTGGCCAGGCCGGCCATGTCGATCTCGTTGTCGAAGTGGCCGATGTTGCCGATGATCGCGCCGTCCTTCATCTTCTTCATGTGGTCGACGGTGATGACGTGATAGTTGCCGGTGGTGGTGACGAAGATGTCGGTCTCGGCGATCACGTCCTCGACGGTCTTGACCTCATACCCCTCCATGACGGCCTGCAGGGCGCAGATCGGGTCGATCTCGGTGACGATCACCCGGCAGCCCTGGCCGCGGAGGGACTGGGCGGAGCCCTTGCCCACCTCGCCGAAGCCGCAGACGACGGCGACCTTGCCGCCGATCATCACGTCGCTGGCGCGGTTGAGGCCGTCGATCAGCGAATGCCGGCAGCCGTAGATGTTGTCGAACTTGCTCTTGGTGACGCTGTCATTGACGTTGATGGCGGGGAAGAGGAGCTGGCCGTCCTTCTGCATCTGGTAGAGACGGTGCACGCCGGTGGTGGTCTCCTCGCTGACGCCCTGCATCTGCTTGGCGACCTTGGTCCAGCGTTGGGGGTTCTGCTTGTAGAGGTCCGCCATGCACTTGAGGAGTTCCGCCCAGTCCTCGGCGTCGTCGGCCTTGGGGGCGGGCACTTTGCCGGCCTTCTCGAATTCGACGCCCTTGTGAATCAGGAGCGTGGCGTCACCGCCATCGTCGACGATCTGGTTGGGGCCCAGGCCGTCGCCGAAGTCCAGGGCGCGCTCGGTGCACCACCAGTATTCGGCGAGGCTCTCGCCCTTCCAGGCGAACACGGGGATGCCCTTGGGGCTCTGCGGCGTGCCTTGACCTACGACCACGGCCGCGGCGGCGTGGTCCTGTGTGGAGAAGATGTTGCAGGAGCACCAGCGGACGGTGGCGCCGAGGTCGGCCAAAGTCTCGATCAGCACGGCCGTCTGGATGGTCATGTGCAGCGAGCCCATGACGCGCAGGCCCTTGAGGGGTTTCTGGGCGGCGTACTCGGCCCGGATGGACATCAGGCCGGGCATCTCCTTCTCGGCCAGGTCCATCTCCTTGCGGCCCCAGTCGGCCAGGGCGAGGTCGGCGACTTTGTATTCCAGGGTGGAGGCCTTGGGCGTGGACTTGGATTTTGGTTTGGGCTTGGTGGCGACGGGCATGGGTTGATCTCCAGAGTTCAGGACAAGATTCAGGGTTAGTTTGATTTGTCAGCGGTGGCCAGGAACAGCGCGGGGCCCTTGGCCTGCGGCTCGGGCGGAAGAGCGCGGCAGGTGACATGCGTCAGACCGGCGGCGCTCAAGAGTTTCTCCAGGTCGGGCGGATCAAAGCCCAGGCTCGATTGGCCCATCTGCCGGCGGAAGTCGTCACGATCGTGGCGGAGCAGATCAACCACCACGGCCCGTCCGCCCGGACGCAGCACGCGAGCGATCTCGGCGACGGCTTTGCGAGGGTCAGGGAGGTAGGTAAGCACCAGCAGGATCAGTGCGGCGTCGATGCTTCGGTCCTCGAGCGGCAGTTGCTCCAGGTCGCCCTGTCGGAGCTCGACATTGGACAGCCCCTCGGTCCGCGCGGCCGCGGCCTGGAGCATGGCGGGGGAATTGTCCACGCCGATGACCCGCCGCGCGTGCGGGGCGAGCTCGGTCACGAAGCTGGCGGTGCCGCAGCCAAGGTCGGCCACGATCAGGTCGCGCGGCGAGACGGCCATCGCGGCGGCGAGCACGAAAGAGCGACCATAGAGTTCCTCGCGGAGTTTGTCCCATTGATCGGCCGCGTTGGCGAAGAAGGCCTGGGCGTCGGTGCGGCGCTCGCTGAGCAGGCGGGCGAGGCGGAGTTGGTCCTGCTTGAAGGCGGCTGAGCCGGCGAGCTCCTCGCGGGCGGTGATCCAGAGCTGACGTGGCGCGGCCGCGAGTTCGTCGAGGATGGTGCGATAGAGATTGGTCGTGCCCTGCCGACGCGCGACAACCCAGTTGCGGTCGCCTAAGAGCTTGAGGTGCCGGCTGACGGTCGACTGGGGCATCTGCAGGACGTCGCACAGTTCCGCCACCCCCAGCTCGTGCTGCTCGAGCAGACGTAATAGCCGTAGGCGTGTGGCGTCGGCCAGGCACGTCAGCATGTCCACGAGGGCATCGGGATGGGAGGCGGATTGAACCATCAGTCTATCCGGATGGAATGATATATCATCGAGGCTAAGTGTCAAAACATCGGGCGGAGTATCCAGGCGGCTAAGATTGTCCTGAACGCGGAAAATCCGCCCCCAGATGGCTTCTGGACGATGGTTGCAGAGGGACTGGAGTTTTTACGATGCGATGGCGCCAAGGCTTGCGGGCGATCGGATTGATGGGGCTGCTCCTGACCGGCTGCTACGAGGAGATCAGCCGGTCGGAGCCTTTCCCGGACCTTCAAAGGCTGGCGGACAAGCCCCACAAGGACGAGAACAGTCCCGAAGCGCAGTTCCGGCTAGGGGACGATGGGTATGCCATCGTGCTCAAACGCTACGACGGCCCGCGCCGCCAGCGCGAGGCGGAGTCCCTGGTCCGCAAGCTGGCGACGGAACTGAATGTGCCGGACATCTGGGTGCGGGAGGAATCCGGACAGGCCGTGGTGTATCGCGGCCGGTACGCCGACGCCCGTGGATCGACGGCCCAGAATGACCTGCGGCAGACGCAGATGCTCGTGCTCGACGACAAGCGGCCGTTTTCCGACGCGTCGCTGGTGCCGCTGAGCGTCGGCTCGGTGGTGGCCTACAACCCGGTTGATCTCAAGCAGGTCCGCATGGCGGGGTATTACACCCTCCAAGTGGCCTTCTTTGATGAGAACGCCGGCCCGGACTACCGGCAGCTGGCGGAGAATTACGCCCGGGAGCTGATCCAGAAGGGGGACAAGGCGTTTTTCTATCACGGCCCGAAGATGTCGCTGGTGACGGTGGGACTGTTCGACGACAGCGACATCCTGCAGGTTCAGCAGGACGGGCCCGCGGGCATCCCGATCATCGCCCAGGCTTACGGACCCCGGGTCAAAGAGCTGCAACAAAAGTTTCCCAACAACCTGGGCAATGGGATGACGGTCGTCGAGAAGGGGCCCGACGGGGTGTCGCGGACCCAGACCAGCTTCCTGGTGCCGGTGCCGACTGGGGAGCTGGCGAAGTAGGCGTATGGTCCTATAACTCGACGGAATATCTGGTCAAATATGGGGTTACCATCGATGATCACCGCCGGGTTTGCCCGGGGGGGGATGGGGCAGCCGGATGAGGATATTTGTTCTAAGTGGCTGATAATTAACGTATTAATTGGTCCTTTTGTGACGCCTCATGGGCAGCAATTTGTAGGTGAACGTTGTCCATTTGGTTGTCCGCTTTGTCGACCCCGGGTTATACTTCCCTACCTTGCGCGAGGGGTTATCGGATGCCTGAGGCATCAGGCGGAAGGTAACGGGCCGTGCGGCTGACGCGGCAAGGTGCACCCGAGGGAGACGAGTTATCCGGTACAACCGCGAACAATCTCAGCGTGTTCATTCGAGCCCGGCGATCGAGGACTACAACCGTTCGCATCCGGGGGCACTGCCGCTGGTGTTGATGGTGATGGTGGTTCTCGTGACGGCGGGCGTGCTCCGAGCCAGCCAGTCTTGGCGGGGCAGCCATGCCGACGGGGCGGTGGAGCTGATGCGTGTTGATGATGCCGGGGGCCTGGACGTGCAGGTCGTTGAGAAGACCCCGATCAGCGCCGAGGCCGCTGAGCAGATCATGGCCCAGGAGGCCGCTCTGGCCCCGGAGGTCGTTTCGGCGCCGGCCCAGCCCCCTCGGCAGGTCGCCGAGGCGCCCAGGAAGAAGTCCCCCTCGAGGCCGATGTACGACGGCCGGCCGATCCGCCCGGCCTACAAGCTCCGCATGCTCGTGACGGCTTACAGCCCGGACGAGCGGTCCTGCGGCAAGTGGGCCGACGGGATCACAGCCTCGGGCATGAGCGTCTGGACGAACGGGATGAAGCTTGTGGCGGCCGACACGCGGGTGCTGCCGATGGGCACGATCCTCACGGTGCCCGGGTACAACAACGGCAAGCCCGTGCCGGTGCTCGACCGCGGCGGCAAGATCAAGGGCAAGCGCCTGGACGTGCTCTACCCGACGCACGAGATCGCCAGGACGTGGGGCAAGCAGTGGCTGGAAGTGGTCGTCTGGGAGTACGCCGACGGCAAGCCCGCGGGCTCTTGGCGGTCGAAGAAGTAACCCCACGTTGGCGACGGGCTGAACTGCCTGAGAAACCGATGCAAGCGAAAGACCCGGCCCCGCGGCCGGGTTTTCTATGAGCTGTGGACGAGGGGCGAGGCGTTCGACGCCTGTGGCGGGGCGAGGCGTTCGATGACTTCGGTGAGGATGGCCTCAACGTCGCTGCCCAGGACGTGCAGCCGGCCGGCGATGGCCAGGGAGGCGATGCCGTGCAGGGCGATCCAGAACCGGCCGGCGTGCAGGCGGACGGTCCGGTCGATCTGGTCGGGGGGGATATCGTCGTGGTTGAGCCGTTCGCGGACCTTGTCCAGCAGGCCCTGGAAGCCGCCGCGGAGCATCTGGCTCTCGGCGTCGTCAGGGGCGACCGGGACGTCGAACATCAGGCGGTAAAGATTGGGGTGGGACAGGGCGAAGCGGATATAGCTACGTGCTCCGCCGAGCCACCCCTGGGGGGTGTCGAGCGTCGAGGCCTCGGCACAGCCCTGGTGGAGCATCTCGAACCCGCGCTGGATCATCGCCGCCCGCAGGCCGCTCTGGCCGGGGATGTAGGTGTAAAGCGTCATGGCCCCCACACCCAATCGCTGGGCGACGCGGCGGATAGTGACGGCCTCGAGGCCCTTGCGGGTCAAGAGGTCCAGGGCGACGTCGACGATCAGGCGCTGGCGCTGGTCGGGGGGCGTCTGCTCCCATCGGCGGGAGGAGGCGGACCGGCTCTTACGCGGAGGATCGACTCGGGTCATGGTTGTCTTGGGCGTTGACAGGGGGATCGGATTCAGGAGTAGACGGGCCGAAAACTGAGCCCGCCCGGCATCGGTTTGACAGCGTGCCGGGCATTCGTACGCTGTACGTATCCTACCGTACAGTGTACGATCTTCAAGTGATCGCGGCGGATAATCTGCGGACGGGGTGGCCGCGACGGTTCGGGACGCTGACGGCGTGGAGCAGAAGGGACAAGACATGCGACGGACGGTCTTCGGGACGACGACGGTCATCCGGCAGGCCCTGGCGCCGGTGATGCTGCTGGGCTCGCTGTTGCTAGGGGGCTGTGGGCAGGGGGACCAGGCTGATCCGGCGGGCGGAGCGGCCGGTGGACCCGGCGGGGCTGCGCCACAGGGGCCGCCCCCGGCGCTGGTTCGGCTGGCGACGGTCAAGCAGGAAGAGATGGCCTCCCGCTGGGACGTGGTGGGTCGGCTGGTGGAACTGCAGCGTTCGGCGGTGGCGGCCGAGCAGTCCGGACGGATCGTCGAGATGAACGTGGACGTCGGCGACAAGGTCATTGGGCCAATCGATGACGGCGGCGCG
>JADZCW010000055.1 GCA_020851395.1 Phycisphaeraceae bacterium | reverse complement strand
GCAGCATGATCGCCAGGATGCCCACGGCCGCGACGGTCACGTGCCAGGCCGGGTCGTCGCGGGCGATCAGGTGCTGGTGCAGCAGGACCAGGCTCGCCACCGTGCCGGCCGCGCCGGGCGAGGGCAGGCCGCGGAAGCGCGACTGGTCGCGTTGCGGGTTGCGGGCCGCCTCGGTGTTGTAGCGGGCCAGCCGCAGCGCGGCGCAGGCCACGTAGACGCACGCGATCAGCAGCGCCGCCCGGTCGAAGTAGCGGTCGCCCCGCATGGTCAGGAAGGGGTTCTGCACGCCGGCGATCTGCACGGCCATGAAGGCCGGGGCCACGCCGAAGCTGACCATGTCCGCCATCGAGTCGAGCTGCTCGCCCAGGTCGCTGGTGCTGCGCATCAGCCTCGCGATCTGGCCGTCGAAGGCGTCGAAGAGCATCCCAAGGAAGACGCACACCGCCGCGAGCGTCAGCGGCGAGAGGTTCAGCGGCAGGTCCGACGGCTCGAAGGGTCGGCTGGCCAGGAACACCGCCATGAACCCCGCCAGCGCGTTGGCCAGCGTGCAGAGCGTCGGGAACACCGCCACGCTCCGCCGCGACCAGAGGCTCCCGGGCGGGTCGAGCTCGGAACCGTTCACCGCCGGCGACAAGTCTTCTTCGGACGATGGGTTGCTTGTCATGCTCGCCTCATTCTAGACTGTTTGGCCGATCCGTCCTGCTCGACTGCCGGCAATGAACCCACTCCCTCACACCAGTACTGCGTCGATGACGCCCGTGGTTCCGCGGTGGCGCCCACGCCTGACGGCCCTGCTGCTGGCGTTGCCGGCCGCGGCCCTGCTGGGCGTGGCCCTGGGGCTGACGCCCGACCCCTCGGGCATGGGCACGCACACCGAGCTTGGCCTGGCGCCCTGCGCCTGGCTGGGAACGACCGGCCTGCCCTGTGCCACCTGCGGCATGACCACCGCCACCAGCCTCGCCGCCCAAGGCCGGCTCATCCGCGCCTTCGCCACCCAGCCCGCCGCGGCGCTCCTGGCCCTGGCCTGCGCGATGCACCTGGTGATGTGCGGCTACGCCGTCGCGGCCGGGGCCGACGTCCTGACCCCGCTGCGCCGCCTGGCCCGCCCGCGGACGCTGGTGATCGTCGGGGTGGTGGTGCTGGCGGCCTGGATCTATACACTAAGCCTCACCCTGCTGAGAACGAACCCATGAGCCATCGCGTTTCGCAGATCCCGAGCCGGTGGTGGACCGCGGCGTGGACCCTCGCCGTCCTGGCGATGATCACCGGCTGCCCCGTCAAGACCAATCCCTCCGGCGCCCCGCTCGACCGCGGCGCGAAGGTCCTCGTCCGCGCCCAGCACCCGGACCTGGCCAACCACTCGGTGGCCGTGCTCGTGGCGGCCGACGACGCGGTGATGCTCTACAACCCGCAGGCCGTGGGCAACCTCACCCGCGCGGTCGCCGGCGAACTGCGGCTGCGTTTGACGGGCGTCTCGGTCGTCGATCCCAATCAGACCGCGACGTTCACCCAGGAGAACCCCACCTGGTCCATCTGGCCCTACCGCCGGCTGCTGGACCGCCTGGGCGTCGAGTGTCTCCTGATCGTCGACCTCAACCATTATCAGCTGCACGACCCCGGCAACGATCACCTCTGGCGCGGGCTGGCCGACGCCACCGTTACCGTCGTCGGCGGTGAACCGGCCGCCAAGCCACGGGCCGATGCATCGCCGTCCGACGCCGGCGCGAGCGGGCGGGACAATCCCTCCTTCACCGCACAGGTACGCGCCGAATTCCCCCGCAACAGCGCCTTTGGCGTCCTGGACGCCGACCCCAAGACCATCGAGCTGGGCCTGAATCGCGTCCTGGCGGCGCAGGTCGTCTACCTCTTCTACGACCACGAGGAAATCCGCTAGTGCCCCCCCACCCCCCCCGGAAGTTTGAACAGCGGCTTATGGTGCGCGGGATGGTGATCCGCGCGATTCTGCTGCTGGTCCTGACGGGCCTGACCGCCGGCTGCGTGGGCACGGCGTTCCTGACCGGGGCGGTGACGCAGGAGAAGATCAAGGCCCGCTACAAGCTGCCCGAAGGGCCGACGCTGATCCTGGTCGACGACCCCGGCCGTGTCCTGGGCGGGCCGATGTCATCCTCGGCCGTCGCCTCGCGCATCGGTTTCGACCTGACCGAGCACAAGGCGGTCAAGCGCGAGAACCTGATCGATCAGGCACGCCTGGCCACCCTCTCGGTCGAACTGGCCGACGCCTACGCGACCACCCCGGTGGACCGGATCGGCCGATCGCTGGCGGCGGCCACCGTGATCTACGTCTACATCGAGTCGGCTCGCTACCAGCAGGAGCCGGGCATGGTCCGCCCCACCGCCTCGGTGCTGGTCAAGGTCATCGACGCACGCACGGGCAAACGCCTGTTCCCCACCGACACGGACATCCCGGCCGGCAGCGACCAGAGCGTCGAGCGCGGCTGGTCGCTCCACGTCGACACGCCGATGATGAACCTCAGCCGGGACATCCCTTCCGACAGCGCCCTGGCCGTCAGTCAGATGACGGACGTGATCGGACGGGAGGTCGCCATGCTGTTCTACGATCACGAGCCGGCCCGCCCCGCTTCCTGAACGCCACGCCCGTCCCGACGCGGGGGGATGATCGATGCGTGTCCTGCACCTGTTCGACGGACGAAGCAGCGCGGCCGATCCGAACGCCGTCGGCGGGTCGGCCCTGCGTCTGGCGATGCTGGCCGACACGTGGGGACGCCTGGGCGAGATCGAGCAGGAGCTCCTGCTGGTCGGGAACGCGGCCGTGGCCCGGCAGGCGATCTCGCTGGGGCTGACGCCTTTCGCCCGCGTCGCGGGTGGCGGGATGAGCGTCCTGTCCGTCCGCGCGGCGCTGGGCCGACATCGGCGCGCGGCCGCCACGACGGCGATGCGCGACACGATGTACGACGTCGTCCATGCCTGGTCGCCGACGATGCTGACGGTCGCCGCCATGCTCCTGCCGTCAACGCCTCGTCTGTTGACCGCCACGGGCGTGCCCCCCTCCGCCACCGCCAAGTGGGTCCGCGTGCTGACCCGCGATGGCCCTGGAAGGACAGTCGTGCTGGCGGCCTCGGCGAGCGTGCGCCGCCAATACCTGACCGCGGGATTGGACGCGTCGGCTGTGCACGTGGTGCGGCCGGGCGTGGACATGTCGAGGATCGACCTGGCCCGGCGAGACGCGCTCCGCCAGAGGTGGGGGTTACAGGTCAACGAGTCGGCGACGGTGGTGGCGACGTTGGCCGATCACCCGGAACGGATGCCGGCGTGGGCAATGTTGCGGCTAGCCATCCGGGCGATCCATCATGCCGGCTGGCCGCATGAAAAAAAGCTGCTCCTGCTGCTGCATCCGGACCAGCCCGGGGCGGCAAGCGGTGTAAATCAGTGCGCGCAATGGCACGCCAATCTTTATGGAATGATTGAAACGAAAGCCCGTGAACCCTGGGAAGTGTTATCAGGCATTGACGCCGGCGTGGCGATCGAGCCTGCCCCGACGCTCTGCCTCGGATGGGCCATGGCGGCCGGCTCGCCCATCCTGGCCACGGCGACCTATCCGGTCTGTGAATTCCTCGAAGACCACCACTCCGCCCTGCTGGTCAAGCCCGGCGACGACTCTGCTCTGGTGTCCAAACTGCTCGAATTGTCGCTCGACGCCACGACGACTTGGAAGCTCCGAGACACTTGTCGACACGAGGCTTACAGCTACTTTTCCCGTTCACGATACGTCCAGGCGATCGGCCGGATCTACGCCCAGATTGTCAGCAACCAGCGCATTGGCGTCCCAGAACCGGCCATGACAGGCGGCCTGCGCTTTCATGGCTGACCGTGGCGGGACCGGCGTCAACATGACGGACGAAAAAGGGCACTGTTTTGTCGGCTAAATTTTTCGCATTGATGGGGCGATTACGCCACGGCCTGCGTCATATCGCGCGCAGTGTTTTTCTAATTTCCTAGCTGTTTTTCCCTTTGATCAGCGGCCATGACCGCCCGCGGCACATCATCGAAGATGATTAAGTGGCGCCGCACAACTGCCGATTAAAAAAGCACACGCGATCACCGAGTGCCAAGTCGGGGTGGGCAGTCGATGTCAGGCTGCGCGAGGACTGATGCGATGAATGCGGCCTTGCTCGACCGAGTCTTGAAATCGCCGCGGCTGCCGACGCTCCCGGCCATCGCCGTCGAGGTGATTCAGCTCGTTCAGAACGACGAGGTCAGCGTCAAGCAGATCGCCGAGACCATCAGCCACGACCCCGCCCTCTCGGGCAAGATCCTCAAGACCGTCAACTCCAGCTTCTACGGCCAGGCTTACGAGATCAGCACCATCTCGCACGCCCTGGTGATCCTTGGCCTGAGCAGCGTCAAGACGCTGGCCCTGAGCTTCAGCCTCGTGAGCAACCTGCAGATGTCGGACCACAGCGGGTTCGACCACATGAAGTACTGGAAGCGGAGTCTCTACTCCGCGGCCGGGGCGCGCGAGCTGGCCCGGCGGATGAACCTCCCGCAACAGGAGGAGGCCTTCCTCGGCGGCCTGCTATCGGACCTGGGCATGCTCGCGCTCAACCAGACACTCGGCCAGGAGTACCGCGACATCGTCCACGAGGCGGCCGGCGACCACATGAAGCTCCGCCAGCTCGAACGCGAGAAGCTCGAGACGGACCACGCCGAGGTCGGCGCCGCGCTGGGCCAGCACTGGCACCTGCCCCAGGTGCTCGTCGAGCCCATCCGGCATCACGAGGCGCCCGACGCCGGCCCGCAGCCGCTCGTCAACGCCATCCGCTGCGTGGCCATGGGGCACCTCGCGGCCGAGGTGTTCTCCGGCGAGAACAAGCACAAGGCCGTCGCCCGTTTCAACCGCCAGGCCGCCAAGTGGTTCGAGTTGACCGACCTGGACACCGAGCCGATGCTCGACCAGATCCACAAGGCCACCATCGAGCTGCGGCGGCTGTTCGACCTGAAGATCGGCGACCTCCAGCAGCCCGACGAGATCCTCGCCCGTGCCAACGACGCGATGCTGCAGATCAACCTCAAGCAGCAGCACGAGTCGACCGTTCTGCAGCAGCAGAACACCAAGCTCGAGGAGATGGCCAACTCCGACCCCCTGACCGGCGTGGCCAACCGCCGGCGGTTCAACGAATTCCTCCAGGAGCACTTCCAGCAGACGCTCGAGCGTGGCAAGCCCCTGAGCCTGCTGGTGATGGACGTGGACTTCTTCAAGAAGTTCAATGACACCTTCGGCCACGCCATGGGCGACCGCATCCTCGTCGAGCTGGCCGCGTCGCTGCAGAAGAACGCCCCGGGGGGCTGCCTGGTCGCCCGCTACGGCGGCGAGGAGTTCGCCGTGGTCCTGCCCGGCGTCGACCGCGCCACCGCCACCCGCTGGGCCGAGCAGACCCGCCGCGGCATCGCCGAGTCGACGCTCGTGCAGGATGAGCAGGGCCAGCCGCTCAAGATCACCCTGAGCATCGGCGTGGCCACCGCCGAGGGCGAGGCGCTCTGCTGCCCCGAGCGGCTCTTCAAGGCCGCCGACCAGGCCGTCTACGCCGCCAAGACCTCCGGCCGCAATTGCGTGCGCATCTTCGCCCCCCGTGCCCCGGCCAAGTCCGTCCCGCCCGTCAAAGGTCCCGCTTCATCCGCTTGATTATGACGTCGACTGGACCTGCATCTGGTCCGTGTCGACCAGGCCGTCCTGCATGCGCACGACACGCTGGCAGCGGCGGGCGACGGTCGGGTCATGCGTGACCATGGCGATGGTCAGCCCCTGGGCGTGCAGCTCGTCGAACATGTCCAGGATGGCCCGGCCGGTGGCCGAGTCGAGGTTGCCCGTGGGCTCGTCGGCCAGGAGCAGGGTGGGCTCGGAGGCCAGGGCGCGGGCGATGGCGGCGCGCTGCATCTGGCCGCCGGAGAGCTGGTTCGGCCGGTGGTCGGCCCGCGGGCCCAGGCCGACGCGCTCGATGGCGCGCCGAGCCATCTCGTGCCGGCGGCGCGGGTGGATGCCCTGATAGAACAGCGGCACCTCGACGTTCTGCTGCACCGTCAACTGCGGGATGAGGTTGAAGGCCTGGAAGATAAAACCGATGTGCTTGCCGCGGACCGCGCTAAGCTCGTCGTCGTCCAGCTCACGCGTGTTGCGGCCGGCCAGTAGGTACTCGCCGACGCTGGGCTTGTCGAGGCAGCCGAGGATGTTCATGAGCGTGCTCTTGCCGCTGCCGGACGCGCCCATCACGGCCAGGTACTGCCCGCGGGGGATGTCCAGGTCCACCCCGCCGAGGGCGCGCACCGGCGGCACCGCTCCGCTGAGCTGGTAGATCTTCTCGACGCGCCTGAGCTGAGCGACGCATTCCATCAGCCGGATACCTCGGCGTGAATTCTACAACCCAAGCCCTCTCGCTGTTCACAAAAAAATCAGTCGGAGGGCGGCCCGGCCCCCGCCCCCGGGAACCCCGTCCCCGGCAGGGCCTGCTCGGCCGCCAGGTCGTCGGCGTCCTTGAAGACCTTGCCGTAGCGGAACGTCACCAGCCGGCAGGCCGGACAACGGTAGGCCTCGAGCTTCGACAGTCGCATCCACGTCGTCGTGCCCGGCAGCGCCCGGGCGAAGGAGAGGAAGCCATACCGCTCGTCGCGCGTGAACCAGTAGATCCCCCCGTGCGTGGGGATGAAGCCCTCGATCATGCGTGCGCCGCACTCGGGACATTTCATAGGAAGAAAGAGGAATCAGGAGTTAGGAATGAGGAGTCGGGGGTGAGGGCTTGAGCACACGCGAGAGCAGCTCGATCAGGCCGTAGAACAGGGCCATGAAGACGAAGATGCCCAGCATGCCCAGGCCGGTGATGCGCAGGGCCTGCTGGAAGGTGTCGAGGGCGTCGGGGCTGAGCATGGCGGGTTCCGGCATGGGGGGTGGGGGGCGTGCAATAGTCTAGCGCACCAGGGCGAGGATCAGGCCGCCGGCGATGACCGAGCCGATCTGGCCGCCGACGTTGGCGCCCACGGCGTGCATGAGCAGGATGCTCTGCGGGTCCGCTTCCTGACCGAGCTTGTGGATCACGCGAGCGGACATCGGGAAGGCCGAGATGCCGCAGGCGCCGATCATGGGATTGACCTTGTGCCGCAGCCCCAGGTTCAGCAGCTTGGCAAAGAGCACGCCGCCGGCCGTGTCGAAGACGAAGGCCACCAGGCCCATGCCCAGGATCAGCAGCGTGCTGGGCCGCAGGAACGCCTCGGCCGTCATGGTCGAACCGATGGTGATGCCCAGCAGGATGGTCACGAGGTTGGCCAGCTCGTTCTGGGCCCCCTTGGCCAGACGATCGACCACGCCGGCCTCGCGCAGCAGGTTGCCGAACATCAGGAAGCCGATCAGCGCCGTGGCCGACGGCACCAGCAGGCTCGCCAGCAGCGTCAGCAGGATGGGGAAGAGGATTTTCGTGGCCCGAGAGACGGGCCGCTGGTCGTGGACGTCCATGCGGATGGCCCGCTCGCGCCGGCTTGTCAGCAGCCGGATCACCGGCGGCTGGATGATGGGCACCAGGGCCATGTAGGAATAGGCCGCGACGGAGATTGGAGCCCGCAGGTGCGGAGCAAACTTGGTGGCGACGTAGATGGACGTCGGCCCGTCGGCGGCGCCGATGATGCCGATGGAGGCCGATTCCTTGAGGCTGAACCCCGCCAGGGCCGCAATGCAGAGCGTCACGAAGATCCCGAACTGGGCCGCCGCCCCGAACAGCAGCAGCACCGGCCGCTGCAAAAGTGGCGTAAAGTCGATCATCGCCCCCACGGCGATGAAGATCAGCAGCGGAAAAAGTTCGGTCTCGATGCCCATGTCCACCAGCAACGACAGCGGCCCCTCGACCGTCTGGCCGCCGACCACGTGGTCGATGGCGGCCGAGAGGGGAATGTTGGCCAGGATCGCGCCGAAGCCGATCGGCAGCAGCAGCGTCGGCTCATATTCCTTGGCGATGGCCAACCAGATGAGCAGGCCGGCCACGATGAACATCACGGCATGGCCGGGGGTCAGGCTCAAGGGGCCGGCGAGCAATTCCTGCATGGGGATCTCGGGAGAAGGGATTAGGGGTTGGGGATTGGAGCAGTTTATCGTCAATGGCAACGAGGCGTGGTGCGCAACGGAGTACGGCGATCTTCGATCTCCCGCGCAACGCCTGGTTCACCCCATCCCTAACCCCCCATCCCCGACTCCCATCCCCCTGCCTTCCTCCACGGTTGCCACCGCGCGCACCGCCCGATACCATCAATCCTCCTTGCGGGGCCGTAGCTCAACTGGGAGAGCGCTACGTTCGCAATGTAGAGGTTGCCGGTTCGATCCCGGTCGGCTCCACTTCCCCCAGACTCGATCGCAGGCCCGCCCCGCGGGCCTGTTTGTTTCTGATCGCGTGGGCCTTTTACCCCCCAACGGAGTCCCCATTCCCATGAGCGCACCCGGACCGACGCCCCTTGGCCTGGCTCCCTCCTTCGGTTTCGGCGACCGCCTGGGCACGGCCACGCCCGGCCACCTCGCGGCCCTGATGAGCAAGGGTGGTTCGATCAGGGGCATCTTCGCCCAGCAGTCGATCCGGGAGATGACCCGCACCCGCCGTACCCCGCAACAGGTCATGGCCGCCGCCCAGCAGGCGCTCGACCGGGCCGACTATTCACACGCCTGGGGCGCGGACGCCGACCATCTCAAGACGCCCGCCGATGTGGACCTCACCGCCGCGGCCGGCTTCGTCTTCTTCACCATCGACCCCTCCGAGCACGTCGACCCGCAGGCCGACACTTACCCGGCCGAACCGGGCGCCCTGCTTGAGCAGCGGTTCGGCAATGTGCGTGATCAGGCGACGTGGGTCGGCAGCTACCTCGGCAAGACCCTGGCCGTTCCCAACGGACCACAGATCGAATTCGACCCCGTGACCGTCCAGCGTGCGGCCGTTAAGTACGGTCGGGCCATCGCCCACACCATCACCCTGGCCAGGCACATCGCCGCCGTCATGGCCAAGCGGGGCAAAGCTTTCGAGATCGAACTGAGCGTCGACGAGACGCCGCAGCCCACCACACTGGCCGAGCACTACATCATCGCCGACCAGCTCCGTCAGGCCGGCGTCCAGATCGTCAGCCTCGCCCCCCGCTACGTCGGGGACTTCGAGAAGGGCATCGACTACAAGGGGGACATCGCGGCCTTCGAGCGTTCGCTGGCCGACCACGCCGCCATCGCCCGGCACCTCGGGCCCTACAAGCTCAGCCTGCACTCGGGCTCGGACAAACTCTCGATCTACGCCAGTTTCGCCCGGATCACCAGCGGACTCTTCCACGTCAAGACGGCCGGCACGAGCTACCTCGAGGCCCTGCGGGTGACCAGCCGGCACCAGCCGGACCTCTTCCGCAAGATCGTCGACTTCGCCCGCGGCCGGTTCGAGACGGACAAGGCGACCTACCACGTCAGCGCCGCCCTGGGGCGGGTGCCCGCCCCCGCTCAGGTGGCCGACCAGGCCCGGCTGGAGAAGCTCTACCTCGACCAGAACGACGGCCGGCAGATCCTGCACGTGACCTTCGGCTCGGTTCTGACCGACGCCCAGCTTGGCCCGGCCGTGCATCAGGTGCTCAAGGAGAACCCCCAGACGCACCTGGAGGTGCTGCAACTGCATTTTGAAAAGCATCTTGCGGCCCTGACGTCCGGACTTGGCGCGTAAAGGCGGTTAAGGGCTTGGCTTGAGGGTTTGCCAAGCTTGACGCCCCCTGGGGGGACCGTTAAGCTTCCTCACTTATTCCTAAGCAGCTCCAGCCACGGCACACGGCTTGGCGATCAAAAGACAGCTCGCCAAGGCCGGGGGACCAGAAAGGCAGCCGACATGCTTCCCGTTCAACGCAAGACTCGCACTCAGTCGCGCAAGGGCCGGTCGCACCAAGCCATGCGGCGGCCCGCGGCCGTGCACTGCCCCAACTGCGGCACCGCCAAGTTTCCCCACTCCGCCTGCCCCGAGTGCGGCTATGTTCGCCCGGGCCTGAAGCTCAAGCTCTCCAAAGACGAATAACCCCAGCCTCTACTCCATCAAGGAAGACGCGTGCGAATCGGCATTGACGTCATGGGGGGCGACAACGCGCCGGACGCCATCCTGGCCG
>JADZCW010000054.1 GCA_020851395.1 Phycisphaeraceae bacterium | reverse complement strand
GTGGCCACCACCGCGAGGCATCGCTTCTCGACGTCGGCCAGCAGGCGCTGCGACTCGACCACCTGGCCGCTGACGAGCCGGCGGACCAGGATCGGCAGCCGGCCGGGCACGCCCTGGGCCAACGGCTCGAACTCGTACACGTCGCCCATCACCGGCCGGGTCAGGATCTCGGCCTTGGGGTTGGTCCACTTGATCCGCAGATTCTCGACCCCGACGCCCGCCAACGAAGCGATCTGCTGCTCGATCTGCTCCCCCACCGTGCGCGGCGCGGACGCCTCAACCGTCTCCGCGGGGTTGGCCGCGAGCAGCGCCGCCTGCTCCGCGGCGGGCTGGGTCGTGGGAACGGCCGGATCGGCCAGCGTCACCTCGCACACGGCGTGACCCGCCAGCGTCAGCAGGCCCCAATGCACCCCCCGCTTCTCGAGGGTCTGCTGAACGGTTGTCAACTCCAGCTCCAGCGGCCCGGGCGCCGACGGGCTGATCCGCCCCACCGGCGTCGCCGCCAGCGCCTGCGCTCGAGCGCCCTCGAGCACAGCTACGTCGCCGAGCGTCACGGTCGTCGTCGCCGACTGGGCCCGGGCACGCAGCTCGATGCGGTCGGCACGGGCCGCACCGGCCCACGCCAGGAGTCCCGCCGTCAGCAGCATCCATCCGCCGAAAACAGCCTGTTTATCACTGTTCTTCATGTCCTTACGCCGCTCGCGTGACCGCCCATGCCCCTAGGTCATCACCGCCGCAGGTTGCTGACGACCTGAAGCGTCTGGTCCGCCGCCTGGATCGACTGGCTGTTCATCTCGAAGGCCCGCTGCGTCTTGATCAGGCTCACCAGCTCGGTGACCGGGTCGACGTTGGAGGACTCGAGGAACTTGTGCATCACCGCGCCGAAGACGCCCTCGGTCGGGTTGCCGTCGATGGCCGGGCCCGAACCGTCAGTCGGCAGATAGAGATTCCCGCCGATCGGCTGCAGGCCCGAGGCGTTGGTGAAGGTCGACAGCTCGATCCGCCCGAACTCCGCCCGCTCGGTCGCGCCAGGCTCGATGCCGGAGATCACGCCGTCGCTGCTGACCTCGACCTGCGTCACGCCCTCGGGGACGTTGATGGGGGGTTCGAGGCGAGGGCCGTTGGCGTTGCCCAGCACCAGGTCGCCG
Organism: Phycisphaeraceae bacterium; assembly: GCA_020851395.1. Classification (GTDB taxonomy): domain Bacteria; phylum Planctomycetota; class Phycisphaerae; order Phycisphaerales; family Phycisphaeraceae; genus JADZCW01. The sequence goes on along the minus strand of JADZCW010000054.1, from coordinate 7,873 downwards.
TCGCGGTTGCGGAAGAAATTCCCCGCCCGGGTGTAACCGGTGCCCTCGCCCTGGTCCGGCGGAATCGACACGCGGAAGAAGCCCAGGCCGTTGATCATCATGTCGAACTCGCCGCTCGAGGCGATCGCCGAGCCCTCGGAGAAGTCGTACTGCGTGTTGCTGATCCGCGTGCCCAGGCCGACGTAGATGCCCGCCGGGCGGGTCTCGCCGCTGGCCGTCTCGACGCCCGGCTGGGCGCGGTCCTGGTAAAGCAGGTCCTCGAAGTTCACCCGCGAGCCCTTGAAGGCCGTGGTGTTGACGTTCGCCAGGTTGTTGGCGATGACGTCGAGCTCCCGACCCAGGGCCGAGAGTCCCGTCGCCGCCGAGTGCAGTGCCGTGATGGCCATCGTGTCACCGACCCTTCCGTGTCGCGCGCTTTAGGCCACCACCCGACCGAGGGTGTTGACCGCCTTGTCCATCAGTGAGTCGTGGTAACGGATCAGATTCCCGCCGGCCTCAATGGCGCGGGTGATGTCCGTGAGCTTGATCAATTCCCGGATCGCGTCGACCCCGCTGTCCTCGACGTAACCCGCTTTCAGGCCAGGAGTTTCGATCTTTCGACGACCGTCCTGGCCGTCCTCGAACCGCAGCAGGTTGTCCCCGGCTTTGACCAGCCGGGACGTGTCCGCCGCGGCCGCCACGCCCAGCTTGCCCACCACGGCGCCGCCCTGGATGACGTGACCCTGCCGGTCAATCATGACGGTCTGGTTCACGTCCAGCTCGATGGGCTGGTCGTTCTCGTCCAGGACCAGGGCCCCGCCGGCGGTCTGGATCAGCTTGCCGTCGGCGGACATGCCCAGACGCCCGTCACGGCTCAGGCGGATCGACGCCGGGTCCGACCCCGCCCCTTCCGGTCGAACGACGAAGAACGCGTTGGCCTGCTCGAGCGCCAGGTCAAGCGGGTTGCTCGTTAGCCTCATCTCGCCGACGCGCATGTCCATCCGCTGGTTGCCCGCGAGCACGCCGCCGCCCAGACGATCCAGCAGGCGCTGGCTCACGTCCCCGCCGAACCCGTCCTCGATCGACTCCGGATCGCGCTGGCGGATCGTCGGGATGTCGGGCTTGAAGCCCGGCGTGGTGACGTTCGCCAGGTTGTTGGTAATGACGTCCTGACGGTACAGATTCGTCAGGACGCCGCTGGCCGACAGGTACAGGCCGTAATTCATGGGCTCACCTCCGTGTGAGCCGCCGGCCGGGAAAGCATGTCCCGGTCGCATCCGTGCTCGGCCGAACCCTCGGGCCGGCCCGCGCGTCCGTGCGCAGGGCCCGCAATGTCCGATCCCCGGACCACCATCGCCGCGGCCTGCTGCATCCGATGCGCCGACGCCGCCAGCGCCGCCAGACGCAGGATCGTCTGGCCCACGTTCGCGTCGCCCGCCTCGTTGCTGATCCGCAACAGACTCGGCTGCATGGTCAGTCGCACTCCCTGGCCCGCGCAAACCACACGCGCAGGCTGCGCGACTCAACGCAAGCCCCATGCCAGAACAGCCTTCATCGCCGAGAATCTGCCCACCCACCTTTGGCCCGTACGATCTCAGTCATTGCGCCGATGCTTCCGGGCCGTGCGGGACGACGGGGCACGCTCGCGGGCCCCACCGATGCGCAAGCCTTGCCGGCCACGCGCAGCTCCTGCGCCAAGCGGCCGGAACCATGCGTCCCGCGCGTTGAATCGTCTTCACCCGCCGACGAGATTGCCCCGGCTCTCGAAGAGCACCCGCAGCCGGTCCACGAACTGCGGCCCGCCGCGCGGAGAGCTTAGCGCATCACACGCCTGGGTCAGCAGCTCCACCTGGCCGTGCCAGTCCGCCACCGCGATCTGTTCGGGAGCGATCCGGCGCGAGGCGAAGTGCTGGTTGTGATAGTTCCCCAGCGGGACGCAGACGCACCCGGCCGTGTAGCCCAGCGCCCCGTAGGCTGAGGCATTGCACGTCCCGCCGGTCATCAACTTTCGCTGCCACTTGAAGCCCGCGTCGCACCGCGCCAAATCCTCGGCCACACCGCTGAGCACGTAGGTCAGCTGCGGGTCGAAGGTCGTGGCCTTGTCGCCGACGCGCACGATCGGCCCGCCGCCGATCGGCGAATCGGAGAAGGTGCGCGATGTTTCGAGCACGATCACCCGCGAATTCCTCGGGAGAATCCCGCTGCGACAGGCCCCGATCGCGCCAACAAACCCCACCTCCTCCGCCCGTGTCAGGAGCACCCGCACGTCGGGCCGGTCGGCCGATGGCCGCTTCTTGCGCCAGACCTCCAGCACCGCCAGCGCGCACGCCACCCCCGCCAGGTTGTCGCACGCCGGGGCGCTCAGCAGCCCCTTGCTCACCCGTGAACGCCCCAGGTCCCAGGTCAGCACGTCCCCCACCTCCGCGCGGACCGGACGTGCGAATTGCACCGTCGCGAGCGGGTAGAACTGAGGCCCCGGATGGACCACGTACTTGCGGATCACACCCCGCCGCGGCCGGGACCCATCGCGGTGCAACAACACCGTCGATCCCACGAAGAACTCCGGCTCCACGCCGCCGCGGAAGTCCGCCTCGACCTCCCGCGCGTTGACGATGTTCGTGATCACAAAGGCCGGGTGATCCATGTGGGCCTCGATCACCACCGGCCCGCTCTTGCCCGCGCCGCGGTCGCGCGACGTCACGGCCAGGCTGAGCATCATGTTGCCGTAACGATCCGTCCGGATCCGCACCTGCGGCCGGGCGGCGGCCCATCGCTTGACCCACGCGATCACGCGATCCTCACAGCCCGACGCCGTGGGCAGACTCGTCAGCTCGACCAGCCACTTCTCAAACGTTTTACGCATGCACCACCTTCCCGATATGCTCTTGAAAACCCTTCCCGGCCAGACCGATGCCCATGCTCGACCCCCAGCACCCCGCACCCGCCGTCCTCGCCAGCCATCTGACCATCCGGCGCGGCGACACCCTCATCCTCGACGACCTGTCCTGCACCATCCCGCGCGGCAGCTGCACCGTCATCCTCGGCCCCAACGGCTGCGGCAAGACCACGCTCACGCGGGCCATGATCGGCCAGACATTCCTGACCGAGGGCACCGTCGTGGTCCTCGATCATACCCTCGGGCAGACGGACATTCGCGCCCTAAGACGCCGAATCGGCGTGGTCAATCCCACCACGGACTCGGCCAACGCCCACCAGAGCGGAGCCGTGGTCGACGCCGAGCTGACCGCCCTCGAGGCCGTGCTGACCGGGTTCTTCGGCACCGTGGGCCTCTACGATGTGCCCACGGACGAGCAACGCCTGCGGGCGACGGAACTTCTGGCCCGGGTGGGGCTGCAACACCGGGCGGGCCTGCGGTTCACTCTGCTCTCGACGGGGGAGCAGCGTCGCTGCCTGATCGCCCGTGCCCTGGTCCATGAGCCCGAGCTCCTGATCCTCGACGAACCCACCGCGGGCCTGGATGTCGCCGCGCGTGAGCAGGTTCTTGCGGTCGTGCATGAGCTGCTCAGGCGGCCGAACCCGCCGACCGTGCTGTTCATCACCCATCACGTCGAGGAGATCCCCGCCCAGACGGCCCAGGTCCTGCTCATGAAGCAGGGCCGCATCCTCGCCGCCGGCCGGCCGCAGGAGGTCGTCACCCCCGAGTCCCTCTCGCACGTCTTCGGCTGCAAGGTTTACGTCCGTCGTCTGCACAAACGTTACTGGCTCGAGGTCCTGCCCGAGGCCTGGCTGGGCCTGTTGCCGCCAACGACCCCCTAGCCACGGCTCTCGCTTTCACCTGCTCGGCTGCGATGCTGTCATCTGATCCCGCGATAGCGCAGCCAGAGCGCATTGCCCACGACGCTGACCGACGACAGCGACATCGCCGCCGCGGCGAGCATCGGGTGCAGGTAGCCCCAGGCCGCCAGGGGAATCAGCACCAGGTTGTAGATGAACGCCCAGAAGAGCCCCATGTAGATTCGCCGCAACGTCGCGCGGCTGAGCTTGATCGCCAGGGGGATCAGCGCCAGATCGCCGCCGACGAGCACCACCTGACCCGCCGCCATGGCGATGTCCGTGCCGCCCCAGTTCGCGGGAGATGGCTGCCCGTCCGCCCCCTGCTCGCTGTGCTCGGCGGACCACGGGCCGGCTGCCATGGCCACGCCCAGGTCCGCCGCCGCCAGCGCCGGGGCGTCGTTGATCCCGTCGCCCGCCATCGCCACGACAGCGCCCTGTTTCTGCAGCTCCACCACCTTGGCGTGCTTGTCCTGGGGCAGCACGTCAGCCCAGATCTCATCGATCCCCAGCGGACGGGCCACGTGCTCGGCGATCAGGCGCTGATCGCCCGTCATGAGGATTGTCTGCAGCCCCAGCTCGTGCAACTCCGCCACCACGGCGTCGGCGCCGGGCTTGAGCTCGTCGGAGAAGGCGATCCAGCCGACCGCCTCGGCGTCGACCGACACGGCCACGAAGGTCCGGCCGACTTGCTCTTCGAGCTTATCTCTTAACTCCGTCAGCGCCTCGAGCCCGCGCACCTCACGTTCACGCAGCACAGCCATCCGGCCCACGATGATGTACCTGCCCTTGACGCGCCCGGTCACCCCGCCGCCGTCGAGCCGTTCGAAGTTCTCGACCTCCGCCAGCTCCAGCCCCTCATCGCGTGCCTGACGCACGACGGCGCGGCCGAGCGGGTGCTCGCTGCGCACCTCGACCGAGCCGGCGAGGCTGAGCAGCTCCCGGTGGTCCATCTTGCCCTCGATCGGCGCCACCTCGCTGACGGTCAGGCGACCCATCGTCAGCGTGCCGGTCTTGTCCAGGATGATGTGCGTGAGCTTGCCCGCACGCTCGAGCGCCACGGCGTCCTTGATCAGGATGCCCTCTTTCGCGCCCAGGCCCGTCCCGACCATGATCGCTGTCGGCGTGGCCAGGCCCAGGGCGCACGGGCAGGCGACGATCAGCACCGCGATCATCGAGAACAGCCCGCGATCCCAGTCGCCATAGACGCCCCATCCCAAGAGGGCCAGCACGGACACCGCGATCACCACCGGCACGAACACGCCCGAGATCGCGTCGGCCAGCCGCTGCACGCGGGCCTTGGAGGCCTGGGCCTGCTGCACGAGCCGGATGATCTGCGACAGGAGCGTCTGGCCTCCGAGCCGCTGGGCCGTCATGCGGAAGGCCCCGCCCTGGTTGATCGTCCCGCCGACCACCGCATCGCCCGGCCCGACGGGCGTCGGCAGCGACTCGCCGGTGACCATCGAGCGGTCGATCTCGCTCTGGCCGTCGATCACCTGCCCATCGGTCGGCACGCGCTCGCCGGGGCGGACCAGCAGCTCATCGCCGACGCGTACGGCCGAGAGAGGCACGTCCATCTCCTGCCCCTGGCGGATCACCGTGGCCCGGGCGGGCTGGAGCTGCATGAGCCCCCGGATCGCCGCCGCCGCGCTGCCGCGCGCCCGCGCCTCGAGCCATCGCCCCAGACCCACCAACACCAGGATCATCACGGCGCTGTCGAAGTAGACCCCCGGGAGGTGTTCTGGTGAGCGAATCGTCGCCCAGATCGTTACGGCTGCGCTGTAGACGAACGCCACCGTCGTGCCCATCGCCACGAGCGTGTCCATCTCCGCCCGCCCGTGCCGCAGCGCTTTCCAGGCCCCCTGGTAGAAGGGCTTGCCCAACCAGACCTGCACCACAGCGGCGAGGACAATCTGCGTCCAGAGCGACCAGAGCCCCGGGCCGTCATGCCCACCGGCGAGCATCGGCCAGATCATGCCCAGGAAGAACACCACCAACGCCAGCACCGCCCCGACGATCAGCCCGTGCGGCCGACCGTGGTCATGCTCGTGGGCGTGCTCATGGTGGGCGTGCTCGTGCGTCCCGGTCGTATCATCAGGCCCGAGCACCTCGGCGGTGAACCCCGCCCGTTCGACAGCCCGGACCAATTCCTGCGGGGCGGGAACCTCGCCGCGCACCATCGCCTGCCCCGTGGCTAGGTTCACGCTGGCGGCCTCAACCCCGGGCACGGCGCAGAGGTTCTTCTCCACCGACGCCACGCAGCCGGCGCATCGCATCCCCTGAACGTTCAGCAGTGTCTGAGTCATCTCTGGAAGTTTAGCCCTCATCGGGAGCCTTCGCAGCTCCGGTCGACGGGCTTGATTACAATCCCCCTATGTCCAAAGACCACCTGACCCTCGCTGATTTTCAGCGGCACATCCGCGACCGCTACTACGCCACCGACTCGGCCCGCGGGGCCCCGGCCACGTTCCTGTGGTTCGTCGAGGAGGTGGGTGAGCTGGCCACCGCCCTGCACAAGGCCCAGGGTACCGCCACCCCCGCCGTGATGGCCAAGGCCAAGGGCGGCAACCTGGCCGAGGAGTTCGCCGACGTCCTGGCCTGGCTGTGCACCCTGGCCAACATCACCGGCGTCGACCTGGCCGACGCCGTCCGCGACAAGTATCTGGAATCCGGCGGCCCCGAGGGCCACAAGTAGAAGGGTGGACTGCTCGTCCGTTCCGTTCATCCGCCGTCAACGATCTCGTCGGTCACGATGACCTCCACGCAGGCGTCGTCGATCCGCTTGCTCGGGTCGATGCTCTCGCGCATGGCGCGGGTGCTGCGGCCCTCGACCACCAGGTGCAATTGCGTCCAGCTCAGGCCCTTGCGGACCAGCTCGCGAGCCACGGCCATGGCGCGATCGTAACAAAGCCGTCGCGCCGCCTCCTCGCCCATCGACGCCTCGCTGGCGTTGACCCGCCCGTGCAGCTCGACGCGCAGCAGCACGCCCTTGAGCGGGTCGGCGAACTGGGCCAGGGAGGTCGCCGCCTCGCGGCTCAGCTCGCTCGATCCCGTGGTGAAGAAGACCATCCCCGACGGCTTGTGGTAATCGGTCTGGCGGAGCGACTGGACCTCGTCGTGGTCGCCGGACATCGACTTGTCCGACGACGCGCCCGCTCTCTCCCGTAGCCGTCGGACGAGGGCCTGGTCCGCGGGATTGTCGTTGTCGAGGGTCACGGCGTTGTGAAAGGCCTCGCGGATGCCTAGCGCCACGTCCAGCGGATTGAGCCCGCCCGAGGCGGCGCTGGTCACCTCCGACGTGCTGGGTGTCTCGGACCCGTGCCCCTCCGCGCCGCCGGCGGGCTTCATGTTCATCGCCAGCATGACCACGAAAAAGCCCATCATCAGCGTCACGTTGTCCGCGAAGGAGATCAGCCACTCCGGGGCCCCTTCGTGCTCCTCATGGCCCCCGCCGCCGTGGCCGCCCCCGCCATGACCACCACCGCCATGGCCGTGGCCGTTGTCCGCCCCGTCCTGGCCGTGACCGTTCTTACCGTGCTTGTCGTCCTGGTCAGGCATGATTCACTCTCGGCTTCTCGAACCGTCGCGGGCTCACGCGGCCGTCCGCAGCGAGGCGCGGGCGCCGGTGGGCACGAAGGCGATGAGCTTGTCCAGCGTGACGCGCGGGTTGTCGCCGGCCTGCAGCGACAGCACGCCCTGGAGGATCATCTCCTTGTTCTGGATCTCCTCGGCCGAGCGCAGGGCCAGCTTGTCGCCGATGGGCCCGGCGATGGCGTTGGCCAGCACCGTGCCGTACATCGTGGCGCACACCGCGATGGCCAGCATCTTGCCCAGCGTGCCGATGTCGCCGTTGGCCAGGTTGCCGAACATGCCGATCTGCCCGATCAGCGTGCCGACGAGCCCCCAGCCCGGGCCGTAGAGTTTGACCAAGTCGAAGAACTTCTTGCCCGCCTTGTGACGCTCCTGCATGGCCAAGATCTCGATCCGCAGCGTCGACTCGATCACGAACGGGCTCATGCCGTCGATGGTCATCCGCAGCCCCGAGGCCATGAAGGGGTCGAACTTCTCGATCTGACCCATCGACGCCTCGAGCGACAGCACG
>JADZCW010000053.1 GCA_020851395.1 Phycisphaeraceae bacterium | reverse complement strand
TGATGGTGATGGGCGTGGACGAGCCCGACGCGGTCGAGGCGGCTGAGCGGTTCGAGACGACGGTGAGCAACTACCTCGGGCTCAAGGCCCAGTTCGTCGGGCACGTGCGGAGGATGGAGCCGGTCAACGTGCACTGGCTCGGACCCTTGGCGGGCACGGCGGCGAACTGGCGGACCCTGATGCGGCAGTTGCGCGAGCTGGACCCGATGGTGCGTCAGCCGATCGGCGGCGCGGCGGTGGAGCCTGAACCTGCCATCGAACCTCAGCTTCAGCCTGAGCCGGTCGCGACCGTGACGCCGTCGGTAGTGGAAGAGCCAATTCCTGAGCCCATGATCGAAGCGCCGGTCTTCGAGTTCACGCCGGAACCTGTGCCCGAGGCGGTGTCCGAACCTGAGCCCGAACCCGAGCCCGCGCCTGAACCTGTTATCGAGAAGGCCCCAGCGCCACCCCAGGCCGTTAGGCCGCAGCCTGTGGCTATACCCGAACCTGTGAAGCCGGTCGTGGCGCCAGCCATGACGACCGAATCCGCCGCACCGCCGGCGCTGGCAACGCTCCTGCCCGGCAGCGTGGCGCTCGAGGCGCGCAGCCCGTCGCACCCCGAGGTGGAGCTGGCCCTCGACCAGGAGGGCGTGGTTCACCTGCTGCACCGGCTCGAGCCGGGGCGAGATGCCGGCAAGGCTGTGCTGGACCTTATGGCGGTTCGACGGTGGTTGAACGAGCAGTGGTCGCTGATCAAGCTCACCCAGCGGCAGTGCCGGTTCCGCGAGCCGGCCGAGGACGGGCAGGTGGTGCACCTGGTCACCAGCGAGCCGCGCGAGGCGATCGCCCTGGCCCAGCGGCTGGACACAGCCATCAAGGTGCACCTGCTCGACCAGGTCCGTGTCGGCCAGGCGGTGACCTGGTACAGCCGGGCGCTGACGTAGACACGTCACATTCCCAGACAGCCTGCCTATGATGTTCGCTGGCGACGATCCCGGGTCGCCAGGAGGACACCCAGCACGTATGGCCGTCAAGTTTCAGGACTACTACCAGACCCTGGGCGTCAGCCGGACCGCCACGGCCGCGGAGATTCAGCGCGCCTACCGCAAGCTCGCCCGGCAGTACCACCCGGACGTCAACAAATCAGCCGACGCAGCCGAGAAGTTCGCCCAGATCAATGAAGCCTACGAGGTGCTCAAGGACCCCGAGAAGCGCAAGCGTTTCGACGAGCTGGGGCAGAACTGGAAGGCCGGCCAGGAGTTCCGACCGCCGCCGGAGTGGGGGAATTTCCACTTCGGCGGGGCCGGCGGGCGCGGTCGCGGCCAACGCGGCGGACCGCAGGGCGGGGGATTCAGTTTTGAGCCTGGCGGGTTCAGCGACTTCTTCGAGATGCTCTTCGGCCAAGCGGCGCGCGGCCAGCGTGGTAACAGCGGCGCGCGGATGCAGGGCTTCGAGGACATGTTCGATCAGATGCACGCCGGCGGCGAGGCGATGCACGAAGCTCCCGCCCAGGAAGCCGACCTGGCGATCACGCTCGATGAAGCCTTCCGGGGGTCGAGCCGGCAGGTGCGCCTGAGCATGCCCGACGGCCAGACGCGGACGTTGGAGGTCAAGGTGCCTCAAGGCGTGCGCGACGGGCAGAAGATCCGCCTGCGCGGCCAGGCCGGCGGTGGGGCGGACCTAATACTGCGGGTGAAGATCACCAACGATCCGCGCTTCGAGCGCGACGGGGTGGACCTGGTCACCGACCTACGGCTGTCGCCTTGGGAGGCGGCGCTGGGGGCGAAGGTTCCTGTCGAGTCGATCGACGGAACAGTGGAAGTGACGGTGCCTCCGGGAAGCAGCAGCGGGCAGAAGCTCCGCCTGCGCGGCCGCGGTATGTCCAGCGGCTCGGATCAACGCGGCGACCTGCTTGTGCGGCTGAAGATCGTCCTGCCCAAGACGCTCAGCGACGAGGAACGCGAGCTCTTCGAGCAGCTCCGCAAGACATCGAAGTTCGATCCCCGAGCGTAAGTGGCATTGTGGCTAGGTGAGCCGGGACCGACAGGCGGTGTGCTTCAAGGTAGTCAGCCTGCCATTCTGGCACGGATCTTGGGCGGCTTGGTTTCATAACATATTTATGTCAAGCGGCTTACGTAACGTCGTTCCCGCACGCTGCTTGCATACCATTAGGCCAGAGGAGCGATCCTATGGACCTGAACCGTCTGACACTTAAATCACAGGAAGCCCTCCGCGCCGCCCAGTCGATCGCGACGGAGCGCGGGCATCAGCAGGTGGACGTCGAGCACCTGCTGCTGGCGCTGGTGAACCAGGAGGAGGGGCTCGTGCCGCGCCTCTTGGCCCGGATGGACGTGCCGGCTGAGCAAGTGGACGAGGCATTGCGCGCCGAGCTGGACAAGCAGCCGAGCGTCTCGGGGCCGGGCGCTGAGCCGGGGCGCGTGCTGGTGACAGGGCGCTTGCAGCAACTCCTGGCCGAGGCGGAGAAGCAGGCCAAGCGGCTCAAGGACGAGTACATCTCCGTCGAGCACCTGCTCCTGGCGATGGTGTCGATCGACACGCAGTCGCCGGCGGGGCGCGTGCTCGGGCGCTTCGGCGTGACGCGCGACAAGCTGCTGGGCGTGCTCACGCAGGTGCGCGGCAATCAGCGCGTGGCCAGCGCCGACCCGGAAGCGACGTACGAGGCCCTCGAGCGCTACGGCCGCGACCTGGTCAAGCTCGCCCGCGACGGCAAGCTCGATCCCGTCATCGGCCGCGACGAAGAGATCCGGCGGGTTATCCGCATCCTCTCGCGCAAGACCAAGAACAACCCCGTGCTCATCGGCGAGCCCGGCGTGGGCAAGACAGCCATCGTCGAGGGGCTGGCCCAGCGGATCGTCCGCGGCGACGTGCCCGAGGGGCTCAAGGATCGCACGGTCTACGCCCTGGACATGGGCTCGCTGGTGGCGGGGGCGAAGTACCGAGGCGAGTTCGAGGAGCGCCTCAAGGCCGTGCTCGCTGAGATCAAGAACGCCGAGGGGCGGATTATTCTCTTCATCGACGAACTGCACACCATCGTCGGCGCCGGCCGGGCCGAGGGCGCGATCGACGCGGGCAACATGCTCAAACCCATGCTCGCCCGCGGCGAGCTGCACTGCATCGGCGCCACCACGCTCGACGAGCACCGCCAGCACATCGAGAAGGACGCGGCCCTGGAGCGCCGGTTCCAGACGGTGCTTGTCGAGCCGCCGACGGTGGAGGACACCATCTCGATTCTGCGCGGGCTGCGCGAGCGGTTCGAGGTGCATCATGGCGTGAAGATCCAGGACAACTCGCTCGTCGCCGCAGCCGTGCTGAGCAATCGCTACATCAGCGACCGCTTCCTCCCTGACAAGGCCATCGACCTGGTCGACGAGGCGTGCGCCCTGATCCGCACGGAGATCGACTCGATGCCCACCGAGCTCGACGAAGTGACCAGGCGCGTCATGCAGATGCAGATCGAGGAGGCAGCCCTCAAGAAGGAGAAGGACCCCGCGAGCAAGCAGCGCCTCGAGAACCTCCAACGCGAGCTGGCCGACCTCAAGGGCAAGGCCGACGTGATGCGCGCCCAGTGGGAGGGCGAGAAGCAGGCCCTGCACAAGGTCCACGCGCTGCGCGAGAAGATCGAGGAGCTTCGCCACCAGATCGAGCAGGCCGAGCGCGACTACAACCTCGAGAAGGCGGCCGAGCTCAAGCACGGCAAATTGCCGCAGATCCAGCGTGAGCTGACGACTGAGGAAGCTAAGCTGGCCCAGGACCAAGGCACGGCCCGCCTCCTGCGAGAGGAAGTGACGGAAGAGGAGATCGCCCGCATCGTCTCGCGTTGGACGGGCATCCCCGTGGCCCGCCTCGTCGAGGGCGAACGGCAAAAGCTCCTGCGGCTCGACGAGATCCTGCACCACCGCGTGGTCGGGCAGGATGAGGCGGTCCAGTTCGTCGCCGACGCGGTGATCCGCGCCCGGGCAGGCGTGAAGGACCCGCGCCGCCCCATCGGCTCATTCATCTTCCTCGGCCCCACGGGCGTGGGGAAGACCGAGCTCGCCCGCGCCCTGGCCGAGGCGCTCTTCGACAGCGAGCAGAACATGGTCCGCATCGACATGAGCGAGTACATGGAGAAGCACACCGTAAGCCGACTCATCGGCGCCCCGCCCGGCTACGTGGGCTTCGAGGAGGGCGGCCAGCTCACCGAGGCCGTCCGCCGCAAGCCCTACTGCGTGATCCTCTTCGACGAGTTCGAGAAGGCCCACCCGGACGTGTCGAACGTCCTGCTCCAGATCCTCGACGACGGCCGGGCCACCGACGGGCACGGCCGCACGGTGAGCTTCAAGAACTGCGTGGTGATCATGACCAGCAACGTCGGCTCGCAGCACCTGATGGACGACGCCATCACCGGCGGGGACATCTCCGAGCAGGCCCGCAACGCCGTGATGAACGAGCTGCGCGCCCGCATGAGGCCCGAGTTCCTCAACCGCGTGGACGAGATCATCCTGTTCAAGCCCCTCCAGCCCGCCGAGATCAAGCAGATCGTGCGCCTGATGGCCCAGGACATCCAGAAGCGACTGGCTGAACGCAACATCCACCTCGAGCTGACCGACGCCGCCGCGACCTTCGTAGCCGAGACAGCCTACGACCCGATCTACGGCGCCCGCCCGCTGCGGCGCTACCTCCAGCGCGAGCTGGAGACGAAGATCAGCCGGGCGATCCTCGAGGGCAAGATCACCGAGGGCTCGAAGGTCCGCGTGACGGTGGATCCGGATGACGGGTTGGCGCTGGACGTGCAGAGTTCGGTGGCGGCG
>JADZCW010000052.1 GCA_020851395.1 Phycisphaeraceae bacterium | reverse complement strand
ACTTCTGGGTGCTGTACTACTTCGCGCGGCAGATCCTGACGGGTGAGCCGGCGCCGTTTGATATCTACACGGCGGCGGACTGCACGATCCAGGGGATCCTGGGGTATCGGTCGGCGATGGAGAACGGTAAGGCGTATGACATCCCGGACTTCAGGGACCGCAAGCAGCGCGAGGCGTTCCGGGAGGATCACCTGGCGCAGAAGCGGTATGACGTGAAGGAGGGGCCGTTCGGGAAGAAATTCGACAAGGAGCTGGCGTCGCAGTTCAACACGGCGATGAAGCACCTGGATGAATTGTCCAAGGCGTATCGGTCGTGGGCGGACTGGATGACGGTCGTCGACGACATGAAGGAGCCGGCGAAGGTGCTGGAGCTGGCGGACAAGCTGGCGGAGCGGCATGCCAAGAGCGGGTCATGGTTGAGCGTGGCGAGGAAGATCGCCGACGCGCATCCGGGGACGGACGCGGCGCGGGTGCTCAATGACCTGCTCGAGCAGTGCGACGAGGCGGTGACGACGCGGGCGGACTTCGCGGCGTGGCTGAAGGATCGGAAGGACAAACTCGCGGCGAAGATCGGGAAGGTCTCCGCGTGAATACTTTGAGCCCCACCTGGAAAGGTGGGGCTGGTATGTCAAGGAAGGAGTGTGAACCATGACCACCACCATCTCGAATCCCGACATCGCCTGGGCGGATGTCGATCTGACGAAGCTGCCGAAGCTGGTGAGCAAGGAGCTGCCGGGGCCGAAGTCCAAGGCCATGCACGAGCGGGCGGCCAAGCTCATGAAGGGGTACTCGGGGCAGGTCAAGCTGTTCCCGGTGTGCTTCGAGAAGGGCCACGGGGTGACGTTGACGGACGTGGACGGGAACGTGTACCTGGACTTCTCGTCGGGGATTTACGTCACGACGCTGGGGCACTGCCATCCGAAGGTGTCCGAGGCGGTGGCGAAGTATGCCAAGACGCTGATGAATTGCCATGACTTCACGACGCCGATCAAGATGAAGCTGCTGGAGAAGCTGGCGGCGATCCTGCCTGGGGGCGGGGAGCTGTCGGCGATGCAGTTGTATGACTCGGGGACGACGGCGGTGGAGGCGGGGATCCGGCTGTGCCGGGCGCAGACGGGGAAGTTTGAGTTCCTGTCGTGTTACCGGGATTTTCATGGAAAATCGGGGCACGCGGTGAGCCTGGCGCGGATGAACGCGGCGAATGGGCCCGGAAGGTCGCCGGGGTTCTACCTGGTGCCTCGGCCGGACCCGTATCGGCCGCTGTGGACCAAGGCGGATGGGACGATCGACACGGATGCGTACATCCGGTTCTATGACGAGTTCATCGTCGAGGGAGCGACGGGGCAGGTGGCGGCGATCGTGTTGGAGCCGATCCAGGGATGGGCGGGGTCGGTGTTCCCGCCGGATGATTTCTTCCCGAAGCTTCGGGCGTGGTGCGACAAGAAGAAGATCATGCTGTTCGCTGACGAAGTGCTCACGAGCATGGGGCGGACGGGCAAGTGGTTAGCGATGGAGCACTGGGACACGCTGCCGGACGTGGTGACCTTGGGGAAGGGGTTCGGCAATGGGTTCCCGGTGACGGCGATGGTGGCGCGGAAGGAGTATGCCGAGGCGATCGAGAAGATCTCGGCGTCAACAAGCTACGGGGGCAACCCGATGGCGTGCGCGGCGGCGCTGGCTTCGATCGAGGCGATCGAGGAGGAAGGGCTGCTGGAGAACGCGCAGCGGCTCGAGAAGCTGTTCGAGAAGCGGCTGGCCGCGATGAAGGCGGAGCACAAGATCATCGGGGACGTCCGCGTGAAGGGGTGCCTGATGGGCGTCGAGCTGGTCAAGGACCGCAAGACGAAGGAGCCGTTCGACAAGGCGGGGACGCTGATCTATCAGCGGGCGTTCTCGAAGGGGCTGGCGTGGATCCCGGCGGGGCACATCCTGCGGATGAGCCCGCCGATCGTGATGAACGAGGCGGTGGCGAGCAAGTGCATGGACATCATCGACGAGTCGATCGGCGAGGTGTCGCGCGAGCTGGGGTACTAAGGCGACTCTACCTCGAGCATCGCGGGATGAGCGGATCAGAACACCGCTCCCTCACGGTCGCGGCTCGTGGTGAGCGCTACTGCTGAAGAAGGAACGCATCGCATGCCGGCATCAAAGCGCATCGGATTGGGGATCATCGGCGGCGGACTGATGGGCAAGGAGGTCGCGTCGGCGATCGCGAGATGGTGTCATCTCGTCGATAGCCCGGTCCGGCCGGAGCTGGTGTCGATCTGCAGCGTGCCGGCGGAGACGCTGACGTGGTTCACGGATTACTTCCCGTCGATCTCGCAGGCGACGACGGACTATCACGAGCTCTTGGCGAACCCGAAGGTCGACGCGGTGTACTGCGCGGTGCCGCACGCGATGCATGAGCGGTTCTACATCGACACGATCAAGGCGGGCAAGCACCTGTTGGGCGAGAAGCCCTTCGGGATCGACCAGAAGGCCAACGCGGCGATCAGCAAGGCGATCGCGGAGAACCCGAAGCTCGTGGTGCGATGCTCGTCGGAGTTCCCCTACTTTCCGGCGGTGCAGCGGATGGTCGAGGCGTGGAAGGCGGGCAAGTTCGGGCGGGTGCTGGAGGTGGAGGCGGGGTTCCTGCACAGCTCGGACATGGACCCGAACAAGCCGATCAACTGGAAGCGGCAGGTGAGCCAGAACGGGGAGTACGGGTGCATGGGGGATCTGGGGATGCACGTGTGGCACGTGCCGCTGCGGTTCGGATGGTTCCCGAAGAACGTGCGGGCGATCCTGTCGAACATTGTGCCGCAGCGGCCGGACGGGAAGGGTGGGATGGCGGCGTGCGACACGTGGGACAACGCGACGCTGTTCTGCGAGATCGAGCAGAACGGGTATACGTTCCCGCTGACGGCCAAGACGCAGCGGATCGCGCCGGGGCAGACGGACACGTGGTACCTGACGATCATCGGGGACCGGTACAGCGCGCGGTTCACGACGAAGAAGCCCCGGACGCTCGAGTCGATGAGCTATGAGCCGGGCGGGGCGCAGGTCTGGCAGAGCGAGGACCTGGGGTACGCCTCGACGTACAAGACGATCACGGGGCACATTTTTGAGTTCGGGTTCAGCGACGCGATCCTGCAGATGCTCGCGGCGTTCTTCGATCAGGTGGCGCAGGGGACGGCGGCGGAGCTGCCGTTCGGGTGCGTGAGCCCGACGGAGGCGTCGGGGACGCACGCGATCTTCACGGCGGCGCTGGCGTCGCAGAAGCAGGGGCAGGTGGTGTCGGTGAAACGGGGGTGATTCGCACTCGCACACGGAGATGATTCGATGAGTATCTCGGACCTTCGCAAGGGTTTCCTCACACCGAACCGGCATTACTACGAAGTGGACATGCCGTTCTACCAGGAGCGGCTGAAGGACTTTCTGCCGGAGAAGATCGTCGACATCCACGGGCACGTGGGGCTTTCGGACCCTCGTCCGGGGGCGAAGATGGAGTGGGCGACGCGGGTGACGAACGGGCGGAGCCTGCGGACGGCGGAGTATTTCGACTGGCAGATCAAGATGTTCCCGGGCAAGGACGTGCGGGTGTGCGTGTTCGGGTCGCCGCATCGGCCGCGGATTGAGCCGGACAATGCTTATCTGGCGGAGCAACTGAAGCTGTATCCGAAGGATCGGATGTGGGCGCTGTTGCTGGAGGACCCGTACTGGTCGGTGGAGGAGCTGGACAAGAAGTTCGCGGCGGGGGATTTCGCGGGGCTTAAGCCGTATCCGCTGATGCCGGACAAGATCCCGGTGGCGGAGGTGAAGATCTTCGACATGCTGCCGGAGGCGCATTTGGAGTGGGCGAACGATCGGGGGGCGATCGTGATGCTGCACGTGCCGCGCGGGGATGCGCGGATCGCGGACCCGTTCAACCTGACACAGCTCGAGACGATCAACAAGAAGTATCCCAAGGCAAAGGTCATCGTGGCGCACATCGGGCGGGCGTACACGGACACGCCGGACGGGCATGACGCGGTCAAGCGGATCGGGCAGTGCGAGAACCTCTTGTGGGACTTCTCGGCCAATGACTGCGAGCCGATCATGCGGACGCTGATCAAGTCGGCGGGGCCGAAGCGGATTTTGTATGGGTCAGACCTGCCGATTCTCGCCTTTAGGGGCAAGCGGATCGACGAGAAGGGCGAGTACGTCAACATCATTTACGAGGCGGACTGGCAGGACCGGCGGATCCGGACGCCGGAGCCGGGGGATGATAAGTACACGTTCTTCCTGTACCAGCAGATCGATTCGTTCCGGCGGGCGGCGGAGGCTTGCGGGCTGAGCCGGGGGGACGTGGAGGATGTGTTCTTTAACAACGCGATGCGGATCCTGCCGCGGTAGAATCAGCAGGCACCCCTA
The DNA here is from genome assembly GCA_020851395.1 of Phycisphaeraceae bacterium. Lineage (GTDB taxonomy): Bacteria > Planctomycetota > Phycisphaerae > Phycisphaerales > Phycisphaeraceae > JADZCW01. The sequence goes on along the minus strand of JADZCW010000052.1, from coordinate 4,264 downwards.
CAAAGGAGAAAAGGGGACACTACACATTTTCGGTACGAGAGGGTCGAGGCGATGGCGGAAAATGTGTAGTGTCCCCTTTTTTGAAAATGTCTAGTGTCCCCTTTTTGAAACCGAAGGTCGGGCTGCTGGGGTTGATGCCGGAGCTGTATGAGAAGGCGGGGCCGGGGCCGCGGCAGAAGCAGGACGCCTGGGCGCGGCAGATGGCGGGGAGCTGGGACTGGGCGGAGGTGGTGTGGTCGGGGGTGTGCCTGACGCGGCAGGCGTCCGAGGCGGCGGTGGCGCGGTTCGAGGCTGAAAAGTGCGACATTGTGGTGGTGGTGCTGCTGACGTACGCGCCGAGCTTGAACACGGCGCGGGCGTTGGTCGAGACGCGCCTGCCGGTGGTGCTGCTGGACACGCAGCCGGCTGATGGGCCGGGACGGGCGGGTTTCCCGGGGTCGCGGGAGGAGATGCCGGATGAGTTCCTGATGCTCAACCATGGGGTGCATGGGGTGCAGGACCTGGCGAACGTGCTGCTGCGGATGGGGCGGAGCGTGCCCATTGTCGTGGGTCCGTGGAGGGATGCGGGGACGGTGGCGGCGCTGAAGGAGTGGTGCTTCGCGGCGGCGGGACGGTCGATCCTGCGGCGGATGCGGGTGGGGCTGGTGGGTCGGGCGATGGCGGGGATGGGGGACTTCGCGGTGGATGAGGCGGCCTTGGCGGTGAAGATCGGGCCGCAGGTGGTGCCGGTCGAGCCGCGGCGGATCGCGGAGCTGGCGGCGGCGGCGGACCCCCGGAAGGTGGAGTCGCTGATCGCGGAGAACAAGAGCAAGTACGAGATCGCGCCGGAGATGACGGCGGGGCAGCATGAGGCGGGGGTGCGGGTGGCGCTGGCGCTCGAGCAGATCGCGCAGGAGGATGCGCTTGAGGCGATGGCGGTGCACTTCCTGACGGTGTCGGAGGATGGTCGGGTGCCGACGCTGCCGTTCTATGCGGCGTCGCGGCTGCTGGAGCTGGGGTATGGGTACGCGGGGGAGGGCGATGTGTGCTGTGCGTCGCTGACGGCGGCGCTGCAGAAGCTGGTGGGGGTGGCGACGTTCACGGAGATTTTCTCGATCGATTTCCCGGATAACACGCTGATCATGGCGCACATGGGCGAGTGCAATCCGGCGATGGCGAGGAAGGATCGCAAGCCGGTCTTGGCGCCGCGGCCGTTCCCGTTGGCGGCGACGCCGGAGCATCCGGCGACGACGGCGTTTGCATTGGAGCCCGGGGAGGTGACGCTGGCGTCGCTCTCCATCGCGCCAGGTGGGACGTTCAAGGTCATCATTGCCCCGGGTGAGGTGACGAACTGGGGGCCGGCCCCCGGATTAATCATGCCGAACTTCAAGTTCACGCCGAAGGTGGGGGTGCCGGCGTTCCTGCGGCGGTGGAGCGAGGCGGGCGGGTCGCATCACCAGTCGCTGGTGTATGGGAAGCGCGTGGAGCTGCTGGCGGACATGGGGGCGACGATGGGGCTGGACGTGGTGGTGATTGAGTAGGGGTTGGGGGTCAGGGATTGGAGATGCGGCTTGAGCGGTGTGCTAGGCATTGATATCGGGACGACGGCGATCAAGGCGGTGGTGCTCGACGAGCACGGCGCCCCCGCCCCCGGAAGGACGTCGGCGGTCAACTATGGGTTGGCCAGCCCGCGGGGCGGGTGGTTCGAGCAGGACCCGGCGGAATTGCGGCGGGCGATCGGTAAAGCGGTGGCAGAGGTGGCGGGCGGGAAGGCGATCGCGGGGGTGGGGCTTTCGACGCAGGCGGGGGCGCTGATTCTGCTGGATGAGAACGATCAGCCGATCGGGCCGATCTATTCGTGGATGGATGGGCGGGCGAAGGAGATCGGGGCGCGGCTAGTGGAGGAGCGGGGGCAGGAATTTTTCGCTGAGCGTAGCGGGCGGAGGGACGCGGGTTTGTGCCCGCCGCTCTTGCGGTGGCTTGGTGAGAATAAGCCCGGGGATCTGGAGCGGGCGGCGCGGATCTCGTTCGTGGATGACTGGTGCTCGCGGTGGATGACGGGGGTGAGCGGGACGGACGGCTCGAACGGGGCAATGACGGGGTTGCTCAACATCCACAGGCAGGCGTGGGATGGGGAGCTGATGGGGATCGCGGGTGTCAATCGAGAGAAGATGCCGCGGCTGCTGCGTGCGGGGGAGGCGCTGGGGGAGTTGCGGAAGGATGTTGTGAAAGAGTGGTCGTTGGGGGAGGCGAAACTTCCGGGGGTGGTCATGACGCCGATGCATGATCAGCATTGCGCGGCGCTGGGCGGGGGCGTGACGGAGGCGGGGCAGGTGATGCTGTCGACGGGGACGGCGTGGGTGCTGATGGCGATGACGGGGGACATCGGGCGTGTCAAGGGATTGAGTCTGTTCAGCGCGCCGGCGGTGACGGGGGGCTGGGGGACGCTGGGCGCGCTGTTGGCGGGGAATGGGTACTACGACCAGGTCGTCGGGCTGACGGGGCTGGCGAATCTGGCGGAGGCGGAGAAGGAGGCGGCTGCGTCGGGCGCGGGGGCGAAAGGATTGCGATTCCATCCGTGCGTGGGAGGCAAGCGCGAGGCGGGGTGGTCGAACTGGCGGCTGGACCATCGGCGAGGGGATATGTGTCGGGCGGTGATGGAGGGGATGTGCGTCGAGGCGCGGGGGTGGCTGGGGAAGGTCGAGGCGCAGGGGAGCGCGGCGGGTCAGATCGTGATGATGGGTGGGTCGGCCAAGAGCACGCTGTGGGCGTCGATCGCGGCGTCGATCCTGGGGCGACCGGTGGTGATCCCGGGGGCGGCAGATGCGGCGGCGCTGGGGGCGGCGGTGATCGGGGGGATCGGGGCGGGGTGGTGGCGGGATGCGCGGGAGGGACGAGAGAAACTGAAGGTGGCGTCGCGGAGGATTGAGCCGGACTTCCGGGGATATCGCGACTTTCTTGTCGTGACTCGGTAGGCGTTCTTTGTTTATGATGCTCGCGCCCCCGCCCCCCCCCCGGGAGGGACGCCCGGTCCAGGAAAGGTCGGGCGGAGGTTCACTACTTGGAGAAAACAATGGCTGCTGAGAATACTCCGCTTGTAGGGATTCTGATGGGGTCGCGTTCGGACCTCGAGACGATGCGGTCGGCGTTTGAGGTGCTTGAGCAATTCGGCGTGGCGCACGAGAAGCGGGCGCTGTCGGCTCATAGGGCGCCGGCGGCGCTGGCGGAGTACGTGGGGTCGGCACAGAAGCGTGGGCTGCAGGTGCTGATCGCGGCGGCGGGCGGGGCGGCGCATCTGCCTGGCGTGGTGGCGGCGATGACCCCCCTGCCGGTGCTGGGCGTGCCGATCATGGGCAAGTCGCTTAATGGGCTGGATTCGCTGCTGTCGATCGTGCAGATGCCGGGGGGGATCCCGGTGGGCACGCTGGCGATCGGGGAGGCGGGGGCGAAGAACGCGGCGCTGTTGGCGGTGAGCATCCTGGCGCTGTCGCGGCCGGAGCTGATGCGGAAGCTTGAGGAGTTCCGGCAGAAGCAGACGCAGAAGGTGGTGGCGGATTCGGTGATCTAGGGGGGCTGGGGCGCGAACACCCTAGGCGGTGGGACGCCAGGTCATATCACGGGCGGATCGCGGCGCGGGGCACCACGGGAAATCCGTGGTCCGTGGCGCATCTATCTATTTGGAAAGCTGCTTTTGCAGCCAATTCTCTTGACAAAGGACAGGGGGGGGGTTATTTTAGTGGCACACATCTTTTTCGGGACCATCCATGCCTCTCACGAAGCGATCGCTTGCGACGTTCCTGGTCATGATCGCCTCTTGTTGGATCTTTCAGGCTCCGTCCACGCTGGCGGCGGACCGCTACTGGGTCGGTGGTAGCGGCGACTGGAGCGATCCGGCGAACTGGTCGGCCACGGCGGGCGGGCCGGGGGGGGCGGGGGTGCCGGGGGCGGGTGACAAGGTCTTGCTCCTCCAAGCGGATGCCGTCGATCGGATCGTTAGCTACAGCGCCGCCGGGCTGGGCCCGGAACTCGGCGACGTGAACTTGGATGCCACCGGCAGCGGGACCATGACGCTGTCCATCGCCGGGGGTGAGTTGCTGCCGAATGTGATGAGAGTGGGCAGGGACGGCGCTGCCGCCGTGACGCAGACCGGTGGAACCTTAAGGCCGGAATTCGGCTTGAATGTCGGTTGGGATACCGGGTCATCCGGAACCTATGACCTGCAAGCAGGGCAACTGACCACGAGTTCCACGGTCATCGGCAGGCAGTGGAGCGGCGCCGGCGGCGT
>JADZCW010000051.1 GCA_020851395.1 Phycisphaeraceae bacterium | reverse complement strand
TCGACGCCAACTTCTACCCCCTCGGCTCGTGCACGATGAAGTTCAACCCGCCGATCAACGAGGCCGCCGCCGCCATGCCCGGCTTCGCCGGCCTGCACCCCAAGCAGGACGACGCCGACATCCAGGGTGCCCTGCAACTGCTCTATGAACTTCGCCTCTGGCTGGCCGAGATCGCCGGCCTCGACGAGGTCTCGCTCCAGCCCTGTGCCGGGGCCCACGGCGAGTACACCGCCCTCAAAGTCATCCGCGCCTACTTCCAGGACCCCAAGGGCGGCAACGCCCCGCACCGCAAGAAGGTCCTCGCCCCCGACACTGCCCACGGCACCAACCCCGCCTCCTGCGCCATGTGCGGCGCCAACGTCGTGACGGTTCCCTCCAAGGACGGCATGGTCGACCTCGACGCCCTCAAGAAGATGGTCGACGGCGAGACCGCCGCCCTGATGATCACCAACCCCAACACCGCCGGCCTCTTCGACGGCACGATCACCCAGATCGCCAAGATCCTCCACGACGCCGGCGCCCTGCTCTACCTCGACGGCGCGAACATGAACGCCATCGTCGGCGTCTCGCGCCCCGGCGACTTCGGCGTCGACGTGATGCACTTCAACACGCACAAGACCTTCTCGACGCCCCACGGCTGCGGCGGCCCCGGCGCCGGCCCCATCGCCGTCCGCAAATTCCTCGCCCCGTACCTGCCCGTCCCCCAGGTCCAGAAGCACGCCGACGGCAGCTACTACCTCGACCACGACCGCCCCAGCTCCATCGGCAAGGTGCGGAGCTTCTTCGGCCAGTTCACCGTCCTGGTCCGCTGCTGGGCCTACATCGCCGCCTGCGGCCCCGCCGGCCTGCGCGACCTGGCCCAGTCAGCCGTGTTGAGCGCCAACTACCTCGCCGCCCGCCTCCACGACCGCTTCGAGATGCCTTACTTCGACCCCGCGGCTAAGAAGTTCTGCGCCCACGAGTTCGTCACCGTCCCCAAGACGCTGCTCTCGACCGGCGTGACCCTCATCGACGTGGCCAAGCGCATGATCGACCACGGCGTCCACCCGCCCACCATGCACTGGCCCGTGCACAACTGCCTGATGGTCGAGCCCACCGAGACCGAGAGCCTCCAGACGCTCGACCGCTTCGTCGACGTGATGCTCAAGATCGCCGACGAGGCCGGCTCGACCCCCGACCTGGTCAAATCCGCCCCGCACGGCGCCCCGGTCAGCCGCCTCGACGAGGTCGCCGCCGCCCGCACCCCCGTGCTTATCCACGCCGGATAAGCACGCCACCGGCCGCCAACAGCAGCACACACGCCCCTGTTGGCTCGGGTATCGCCATCTCCGCTCCGCTGCCCGCCAGCATCGCCACGAACGGGTTGATGTCCTGGACATTGATCACCCCGCTGCCGTCCGGGTCCACCGCCGCGACCACCGCCGACACGTCGCCCGCCGACACGCCCTTCTGCGTGATCAGATAGTCCTCGTACGCCGTGAGGCTCCCTAATGCCAGGACGAACGGATTGATGTCCTGCACGTCCACGCCCCCGGAAAGATCGAAATCCCCTGGCAGATACGTCGCAGGCAGCGCCTCGACGCCAAAATAGATCGTGAACAGCTCCTCGCTGGCGTCCAGCGGACCGAGCGTCGCTGCATTGCCGTCGTTCACAAACGCCATCGGCCGCAGCGTCACGGCGTAGACTCCCTCGGCGCTGAACCCGTAGTTGTAGTGATTGTGCCCGCCTGCCACCACCCACAAACTGTCGTCAAGCGTCACCCCATCGGCACTGGCCATCATCACCCGCGGCCCCGTGTCCGTGTTCTGCCAGACCGAGAACGCCCCGGGCCCCTGCACCGACACCAGTTCCATCCGCACCCACCGACCCGTGCCCGTCACCCGACCGCCCGACTCCGACGATGCGTTGTAGCTCTCGATCGCCCCGGTCGATACTCCGTACCCCGCCACCCCGAGGTAGAGCAGATCGATGTTCTGCGCCTGTGGCAGCCGCCAGTACGTCTGCCCCGCCCCCACGCCCAGGAAATCAAACGAATTGCTGCCCGACCGCGTCGTCCGAGCCGCCTGGCCGACATAGAGCAACGCTTCGTCCCCTTCGTACTGCACGGCCGGGAACTCGTCGTCGTTACGCGGCCCAAGGCTCCACTGCCCCGGGTCCGGCCAGCCCGCGGGCGCGGGCGTGTAGCCGACGTTCAGGTCCACGTGCTCGATCGTCATCGTCACGTAGCCCGGCATCAGCCCCGCCCGCGCCCCGGCCGACGCCAGGACCGCGAGAACAACCATCATCCAGTTTCGCCCGCGACCCATGGCTGACTCCTTGTGTAGTTACGTTGCGACATGTGCCAACCCTGATCACCGCTTGCGTCGCAGCATGCCCGCCCCCGCCACGGCCAGCAGCGCCAGCGTCGAAGGCTCCGGCACGTATTCGACGCCGAAGTGGTAAGTCGTCACGTCGCTCGATACCTGCTGCCCGTCGATCCACGCCGAAGCGACCAGGTCCACCTCATAGTGACCGGCCGCGGTGAACCCGTAGTTGAAGTGCGCGTGGCTGCCCTGTTCGATCCACAGCGCGTCTTCCACGCTCAGCCCATCGGCCGTGGCCATCAGCACCACCAGCCCCTCATCCCCGCTGAACCAGACCGAGAACGCCCCCGGACCACGCACCTCCGCCAACGCCAGTTTCACCCACGCGGCCTCGCCGGTGAACCGACCCCCTGACTCCGCCACGACGTCGTAAACGTCCAGCACCACGTCCTGGACCTCCTCTGTCGATACGCCCAGGTACACCAGCTCCGGATTCTGGTCCGCCGGCAGACGCCAGTAGTTCGTGCCCTGCGTCACTCCGATGAAGTCGAACGCCGATCCCGCGGGCCTCGCCTGCACCGCCGCCGGCCCGACATGGAACATCGCCTCGCCAGGCTCGAATTCCTCGTCCGCCTCGTGGTCGTGCGCCGCCAGCTCGAACGCTCCATCCTCATAGGCAATGTCGATGTCCGCGTGCCCTTCGGTGAAGACCTTCGACCACGTCTCGGCCGCCGCCGGGCCGGCCAGCATGACCGACATCCCCAGCACGCCGATCGTCAATGCCCCTCGGACCGTCTGATTCCATGCGTTCATGTTTCTCCCTTTCTAAAAAAAGCACCGGCCCGGCATGGGCCGTGTGGTGTGCAATGGCCCGTCCTACCGCGGCGGCCGGGCAAAGTTCTCCCCCGCGTCCGCCCAGGACTTGATCTGCGAGGCCGCGATCGCCTCGACGTGGTTGTCGGCGTACAGATAGTTGGCGCTGCCGGAGGTGTGCTCCGCGGACCCGTCCGACCCGTGTCGGTCCGGCTGGATGTCCGAGAGGATCCGCGACCAGACGTTCCTGGCTGTCTTGAACCAGTTGCGGCTGTGCGTGTGGTCGTTGAATCCTGACACCCCCACGCTATCCGAGACCGTAAACAGCACCATCGTCTTGCCCGGCAACGCCATGTCCGGCAGCTTGAGCGACTGATCGAAACCCGGCACACACACGTACTCGTTGAGCACGTAGCTCGTGCCGTGGTTGGCCATCCGTTCAGCCCCCAACGGGTCGGCCGGGCAGATCCGCACCTCGTCGATCTGGTCCAGGTAAGGCATCAGGGTGTAAACCCAGGTCTTCTCCAGCTCCAAACCGCCGTCGTGCGTGGTGGGGGGGTACAACCCCTCGTGATGATCGGCGTACATCGTCAGCCCCAGCCCGAGCTGCCGCATATTGCTCGCGCACGCCGCCAACTTCGCCGAGCTGCGCGCCGCCCCCAGCGATGGCAGCAGCAGACCGATCAACGCCCCAATGACGGCGATCACCACCAGCAACTCCACGAGCGTGAACGCCCCGAGCCCCGGGCGGCCGTCGCGGGGCGCGCGGGAGGGGGCTCGCATGGCCGTCGCTCCGCTCTGCCTGGCCGGGGATCGCATCATGGGCATAATGATAATAGTCTATCACTATCAGTCAAACCCCCGCGCAAAAAAAAGGCCGGCCGCGGGGCCGACCCTTGCATGCTTGTGGTTCTCATGGGGTCGATCGATCGGCCCGAGCATTCGTTGGTCTACCGCTCCCGCCTGAGCAGGGTCAGACCGCCCAGGGCCAGCAGCGAAAGGCTGGCAGGCTCGGGGATGGCGGCGAGCTGGGCGGAGTCGACGCCGCTGCCGGCGAGCAGGGCGACGAAGGTGTTGATGTCCTGGACGTTGATGACGCCGGACTGGTTGGGGTCGACCTCGCCGT